>PTKE01000005.1 GCA_002937585.1 Alphaproteobacteria bacterium MarineAlpha9_Bin6
CCTCCACTCCCTGCTTCCTTATAATCTTGGGCGTTGTAGTAGATCTCACCGAGGTTTTGCTGGGCATTGACATACCCTTGTTAGGCAAGAGGCAACCATTCACGCAGAGTAGTTGCGAAGTCCCCACTCTGGGCAGCCTCCAACCCTTTCTGGAAATCAGCACACGATGCTCCCGAAATGAACAGGAGAGAGAAGACAATGATAGAAAGCAGAAATCTCATATGGATATGCTATGCCCACACGAAAATTAGGGCATTAAGGGGTAAACGCAGGGTTTTATCCCTTTAACAGGCCTGATTCTGCACTTTCGGTCACTAATGATGGACTAAGCGGGCCGCATTACAGGAGCCAGAGAGATGCTTCGTAATCTGTTTCTATTCGTGTGCCGTCACTGTTGCCGGTCAAAGTGGGTAGTGCTTTTGATATAGATGATTTGCCTCCGTGTGAGTGGTTCAGCCTATCCGTCAATATGTGGACCGGCTGTAAAGGAACTCATACGTTGCCATTCTGTTAGTAAATCTGCTGGAAATCCGCCTTGTAGCACTTTAGGCCATTCTATAAGATTGACTACTGTAGATGGTGAAAGCATGTTTTTGCTGAGCTTTCGTTTTCGCGGATTGTTTCGGCAAATTTCATTCCAAAGGATGAAAGGACAAGCGGAAACGATGGCGAGGAAAACAAAGTTCTTTGCCGCGATCTGTGTGGCGGTTTTGGTAGGCGGGTGTTCTTTTGTCCAGGACGGCTTATGGCCAATCCTGGGTGAGGATCCCGAGCCAGTTCGGACAGCTCGAGTACAAGTAGGGGGTTCATTGCCTGCTCCTCGGTCCTCCGTTGTTGAGGAATTAGCCGTGGCCGCGCCTGGCGGAAATGCGGTTGTTCAGGCGGCACCTGGCGCACCTGAGGTCGTTCCATTGCCTACACGCCCGTCCGAGAGCGGTCCTACCACGGGGACTTATGTTGGTGGCAAGATCACGACGCTAAAGGGTGAGTTGAATTTGCTCAAAGCGACTCTGGGCGCGCAGAACAATGAATTTCAACAACTGCTCAACAGTACGACGCAGAACTCCCAGCGTTATCATGCCGTGGTGGCCGCAATTAGTGCGCGCCTTCAGATTGGTACCACGCCAGGCAATCCAGTTTTGAATAGCCAATGGCAAAGTGCACAAACCGAGCTTGATCGGGTGTTTCAAGGTACGTCTAGGCTAAACGAGCTGTCGAATCGGATCGCTTCTAATTCGGCGCTTGCTAATTATCTGGTTGAGTCTACACGCGCAGCATACGGTATTCAGGGTGCGGTCGACGAAGATCATCGTCAGCTCTCAGTGCTTGAGGACGACGTCAGTCGCACGGTGGTATCGATTGAGCGCCTTTTAAACGAGGTGAATGAGACAATTACCCGACAAAATAACTACGCGACGGGAGAACGCCGTAGTCTCACTGCTCTCGCCTTGGCGATTAGTAATGGTGAAGCTTTTGGTCCAAACCTAAGCAGTTTCGCATTCAGTGAGGCAGTTCGCCTTGCCCACGCTGATTCTGGTTCGAGTGTATCGCAGGCAACAGCAAGTCGGGTTGGGAGGCGTCCACCGTTGGTGGTTATCCGCTTTGACCGACCCGATGTTGATTATCAGCAGGCGCTGTATACTGCTGTTAGTCAGGCTATTGAACACCGGCCAACGGCTTTGTTTGAAGTTGTAGCCGTAACTCCTAATCGGGGTGCTCCGAGCAACGTGGCGGTGAGTAGTGGCGGAGCAAAAAAGAGTGCGGAGAAAGTTCTACGCTCACTGATTGCTATGGGCCTTCCAGCAGCGCGGTTGAACCTCAGTTCATCAACTAGTGACAGCGCCTTCAGCAATGAGGTTCGTGTCTATATTCGGTAAGTTACCTTGAACTTTTGCAATTGCCTGTTAGGCGTATGATCATTATTCGGCTTGCAGGGTCGCTAGCCGCGTGGCGCTGTGCCTCGGTATTGGCTGCGGCGTTGTTTTTGATTGGTGAGCATTTGGTTTCGGCAGTTTCGGCCGCTGACCCGATTAGCTTGGATGCAGGAGATGGGGTCGAGATTCGCGACATCATCGGGCGCCAGCTAGAGGCTTTCAGAAGCGATCAAGCAGAGCAAGCATTTTCTTATGCCTCTCCCGGGATTCGGGCAAAATTTGGCAACCCGATCCGTTTTATGTCTATGGTGAAGCAACATTATCCGGCGGTTTATCGGCCACGAGAGGTTGAGTTTCTCGATTTGGTGAATGTGAAGGGCACTTGGGTGCAAGAAATTTTGTTTGTTGATGCTGGTGGTGATATATACGTCGCCCAGTATCCGATGGAACGTCAGGCTGATGGCAATTGGCTCATCGATGGTTGCATGCTGACCCGACAAGGGGATAAAAGCATATAGGGTCCGCGTTTTTGCAGAGCTCTCTTGACTTTTGTCGTTTTTTTATAGCGCTAAATTTGCACAAACTTCAGGGTTAAAGCGCTGGCAGAATTCCTGTGCAGCAGAAACGGTTCGGTGGCATGTGCTAAATCGCCGGCGGCATGACCGGCCAATTGTCTATCAATCGGGTTTTATTGACGGTTATAGCGGTTAATAGACGCGCAGGTGCGGTTAATTTCTCGACTGGGGCTAAGGTCTCCGCGTTGCAGAGTTCAATATATTCCGGGGGGGCACCAACTTTTTCAATTAGTTGGGTGTGTGCCTTAGCTAGCTCTTTAGGCGGCATGTGACCTGCCGTTAGCCGGGCTGCAGTAGTAGCGAGAATGACGTTGATTTGCGCGGCCCGGGCGCGTCCCTCTTCGTTTAAGTAAACATTTCTTGAAGAGATAGCTAGTCCGTCGGCTTCGCGCACTGTTGGCACCCCACATATTTCAATTGGTATATCGAGATCTTTCACCATGCGTCGGATCACCTGAAGTTGCTGATAATCTTTTTCTCCGAATACGGCGACATCGGGAAGGCATTGGTTGAAAAATTTAGCGCATACAGTAGCGACGCCGCTGTAATGGCCGGGTCTTGCGATGGCGCATAAATTTTGGGTCAGGCTTGGTACGTCGATTGTCGTCGAAAAGTTGCTAGGATAAATTTCGCCGACTGGTGGCAAAAACGCCAGGTCCACTTGGTGGGCTGCGAGTATGGAAAGGTCATTTTGCTCATCGCGGGGGTATCGTTCGAAATCGTCATCGGGTCCAAATTGTTTTGGATTAACAAAAATACTGACAACGCTTTTTGAGCAACTCTGACGGCCCGCTTCTATCAAAGCTATATGTGCGTTGTGCAAGTAGCCCATTGTGGGGACCAACGCTACTTTCTCATTTCGCCTGTGCCAGGCATCAACCCGTGCCCGTAGGTCGGTTGCAGTGCGGACAACTTCCGTCATGCCAAACAATTAGATGACTTGTCAGGTTACTTCCATCTCAATGTGCACAGTAATTCTGACCTAGTGATTGGTCAATCCAGCGCCATATGATTTACAATTTTTACTTCGAAAATTTCAGTGCCGATTGCATTGCGGTTAATCTCGATTTACGTCAAAGACTCTCTAATATTAGCCTAGATTAGTTCCGACAGCGTGGGTGGTGCGAAGATGATAAATGCTGCAATGGCCGTGTCGAGACCGAAGACCAAACACGTCGCATGTCTTGTATTATCTGGGTCGCTGTGGACTTGGATGGCTTTTGCAGCTGAAGGCGGGGCACCAGAATCTTCCGGTGGGCATATGCCACAGGGTCTGGTGAGGGAGGGGCAGGAATTGATTGCTGTGGCCAATCCTCACGCTGCAAACTTGGGTGCGGCCATCCTACGAGCCGGAGGCAGTGCGCTAGATGCAGCCATCACGGCTCAATTAGTGCTTAATCTGGTTGAGCCTCAGTCATCTGGGTTGGGTGGCGGAGCCTTCTTACTCTATTTTGATTCTGCCTCCGGAGAATTGACTAGCTACGACGGGCGCGAAACCGCCCCGGCTTCAGCAAAGCCTAATATGTTTCTCGAGCCAGACGGCGCCTCGCCCGGTTACCTCGCGGCCTTGGTGGGGGGGAACTCAGTCGGTACTCCCGGGTTATTGCGTATGCTGGCGCTTGCACACGGGGCCCATGGGCGTTTGTCTTGGGCCGAACTATTTGTGCCAGCAATAGATCTTGCAGAGAACGGGTTCGCTATCAGTCCACGCCTCCATGCGCTAGCTGGAAAGGTCCCTACCCTCACACAGTTTAATATGACAGCAGAATATTTCTTAGCGTCTGATGGGCGGCCAAAAGCAGTGGGTACGAAGCTTGTCAACGGGGCCTTTGCCCAAACGTTGCGGGAGCTCGCCGCGGGGGGCGCGGAATTGTTTTACCTTGGGCCAATTGCGCGTGAAATTGCCGAAACGGTCACTTTTGCGACAGTTAATCCGGGTGGGTTGACGGTTTCGGATATTGCTAATTATCGGCCAAGTATACGACCTCCGGTATGCGCTGATTACCGGGGCTTTCTCGTATGTGGTATGGGGCCACCGAGTTCTGGAGGGATTGCAGTGTTGCAGATCCTTGGTTTGCTTGCACATTTTGATATGGGTTCCATGACTCCGTGGTCGGTGGATGCGGCGCATCTATTTTTAGAAGCAAGTCGCCTGGCTTTTGCTGATCGTGCGCGATATGTCGCGGATCCCGATTTCGTTAGTGTGCCGGTAAAGGGGTTATTAGACGGAATTTATCTTGACCAACGTGCCGCTCTCATCAACCCAATGATTGCCAACGGCGCGGCCACACCGGGCTTGCCGCCTGGGGCCCAAGCTAGCTTTTTTGCGGACGATGATTCAGCTGAGCTTCTGTCGACCACGCATATCAGCATCTTTGACCGATACGGTAACGTCGCTTCAATGACAAGTAGCATCGAGTTTGCGTTTGGTTCAGCCTTAATGGTGCGTGGTTTTTTGCTAAATAATCAGTTGACCGATTTTTCTTTTACTTCTGTACGTGATGGTTTCCCCGTCGCTAACCGGGTAGAACCCGGAAAACGACCACGTAGTTCAATGGCACCAACGGTGGTTTTTGACGGAAGTGGCCATCCATTGTTGGCGATCGGTTCTCCAGGCGGCTCGCGTATTATTTGCTACGTAGCAAAGGCTTTGATCGGTGTGATTGATTGGGGTCTGGATCTCGACCAAGCGGTTACACATGCGAACTTGTGCAATCGGAATGGTCCTTCAGAGCTTGAGGCGGGTAGTTCAATGCTTGATCTAGGAGCATCCTTGGAAGAGCGCGGCCATGAAGTCGTTATACGCGAAATGAACAGTGGCTTGCATGCGGTTATGGTGGCAGGTGATAGTTTGGTTGGGGCAGCGGATCCTCGTCGTGAGGGCGCAGTGCGAGGCCGCTGAGCACGATTCCTGTAGACCTGTATATTTAATTTTAGGCTTATATATCGTGTATGGGGCGATCGGAAATGTGTGGCGAGCTTAAAGACTATAGTGGCAGTTAGTCCTTGTTCCTGCTATGGGCGCCTATATTTCTTGCTCTATCGGGTTTTTTTGGTGCGGGTAGCTTGGACCGTTGCTTGAAAGTGCAGTGTTGGTTACTTAAGTCCAGGGCCAAGTAACTAAAGTCCATCGTTCAGACCCATCAAGACTGAGTCCCGTAAAAAGCGGGTTGCTCGTTTGGGGGCGTTGTAATGGCACGTTCATCTATATTTGGTAGTCCGATGTTGGTGGGATTTGAGCCGTTCGAGCGGATGCTTGAACAAATGTCTAAGGCTTCATCCGATGGCTATCCACCCTACAATATAGAGCAGCTCAACGAGCGTCAGTTCAGGATTTCTCTCGCTGTTGCGGGATTTGGGCCAGAGGAGTTGAGTGTAGTGGTCGATGATAGTCGACTAACAATTTCCGGACACCATCGTGAGGACGGACACCAAAGTTTTCTCCATCGCGGCATCGCGACCCGACAATTTCAGCGTAGCTTTTTGTTGGCTAACGGACTCGAAATTTCCGGATCTTGGTTGGATAACGGCATGCTCCATATCGACATCGTGCGTCTTGATCCGGGGACGCGTGTCCGACAAATCGAAATTAGAAGCTCGCCAAAGAACGGTTCGCAATAAATACATTAGGAGAAAATTATTTATCCTGCAGCTAAGGGTATCCGGACGACGAAGCAGGCTCCGGACACCGTGGTTTTTTCGTTGTCCCTTGATGCTCGGTTTGAAGCCACTACACCTCCTCCATGTGCTTCCAAAATTTGTCTTGCGATGCTTAGCCCTAACCCTGAGTGATCGCCAAATTTCTCGCCCGCTGGCCGGTCACTGTAAAAACGCTTGAATACGCTATCGATGCTTCCCAGCGGCAAGCCCGGACCTTCATCCTCAACGAGGATTTCGGCGAATTCGTCTCGGTTGTCCAGTGAGATGCTAACTTTCCCACCGTCCGGGCTAAAACTGATCGCATTGTCCAGAAGATTTCGAAAGGCTTGAGCAAGCTGGCTTTCAATTCCTTGCACCAAAACTGGTTTTCTCAATTCCGAGATGAACTCTAAGTGCACCTCCCGCAAATCAGCCCGCGCGCCGTAGACTTCAACCATGGCACTGAGCATGTTTTGTAATTGGACAGGCTCAGTGAGGCCTCTTGCAAGTTCAGCATCCAAACGGGAGGCTGCGGAAATATCTGTGATCAACCGGTCCATCCGGCGGATGTCGTCGTTCAATATTTTAAATAACCGGTCACGCTTATGTGGATCATCAATGCTCTGGAGTGTCTCAGCGGCGCTACGCAGGCTGGATAAGGGATTTTTTAGCTCGTGCGCGACATCCGCGGCGAAACCCTCAACTGCGTCAATGCGTTCCCATAGTGTCTCAGTCATGCGACGTAGGGCCACACTCAGTTCTCCGATCTCATCACGCCGCGCCGATAGATTTGGAATCTCTTGGGCCCGTCCTAGATCGCGGGCAACGCGGTCGGCACTAGCTGCAAGCCAACGTATCGGGCGTGCAACAGAGCGTGCTAAATAAGTGGATAGCAGGGCTGTGACCAAAAATGCTAGCGCTGAAAGTAACAAGATTTGAATGCGCATAGACTGCACGCGCGCGTCTATACCGGTAGTGTCCGCGGTCAAAAGCAAAGCACCGACTACCTGTTTAAAACGCTGGACTGGTGCCGCGGCTAATAAAATTGCGCCCCCGTGCTCCAGTCGTTGGACACTAGCAGTCTTATCTCCGCTGAGTGCATTAGCTACTTCGAGATAATGGTTGGCAGTCTGGTCTGGGTATTCAATGTAGCGTTGCAAATTGGCACGTCCCCCGCGGTCCACCCAACGACTTAACTGGGAAAGCCATTGCTTTATAGCGCCAATCATAACTGGGGATGGTAATTCTTTAAGGCGCACTTCTGCGCCACCCACTGCGAGAAGGCGCGTATCCGCTATCAGTTGGCCGCTAGGATCGAACAACCTAGCGCGAAGCTTAATTGGTGGAACCAGCCGTCGAAGGACCTGCTGACTGCGTTTGGTGTCAATTTGTTGCGGCAGAATGGGGTCACGAGGGACGGCGCTTTCACCGAGGGCGGCAGCGAAAGCCTCCGCTTCGGTTTGTAGTGCGTCTAAGCGCTCGATCATTAAACCTCGCTGATATTGGGCAAGGTAAAGAATGCCTCCGGCTACAATTGCCAGCGCAACAATATTGATTGCAAGTAGCCGAAGAGTAAGCTTTGAAATCGCCGGTGACTTATAAACAGGCCGCATCGCCATCGGGTGCGTTTCAACGGCGATACCCATATCTGCCTGATTTTGCTCCGTGTTAGGTGTCTTCTTTATACCGGTATCCGATTCCATATAGCGTTTCGATCTTTGCAAAATTGGGGTCGATAATACGGAATTTTTTGCGAATCCGTTTGATATGGCTGTCAATAGTACGGTCATCAACATATGTCTGTTCATCATATGCTGCGTCTAAAAGCTGGTCTCGGCTGCGTACGTGTCCTGGCCGTTTTGCAAGCGAGGAAAGAATCAGAAATTCGGTTACAGTCAGTGATACAGATTCGCCGCACCAAGTACACATGTGGCGAGCTGAATCCAGCATTAAGTCTCCGCGAGAGATGCTCTCTTTGGAGTTGTCAATTTCAGCACCCTCAGCCGTTAATAAGTCGATGCGTCTCAGTAGTGCCTTAATGCGTTCTATAAGCAAGCGGACCGAGAATGGTTTGGTGATATAATCGTCTGCTCCCATCTTAAGGCCGAGCAGTTCATCAATTTCATCGTCTTTCGAGGTAAGGAAGATAATGGGTAGAGACGACTTCTGTCGCAGTCGGGAAAGTAACTCCATGCCGTTCATGCGTGGCATCTTTATATCAAGCACGACCAGATCTACTGGATTTTCCCGAAGCCCACGCAATGCCTGCTCACCATCCTTGTACGTGTGCGCTTCAAATCCCTCATTTTCAAGAGCGATACCGATCGAAGTTAGTATGTTGTGATCGTCATCAACTACGGCAATTTTTGCTGGCACGCGAATGTCTCTCTCAATGCCTTAATGGCAATACTCGTAACATGAATATGTCTCACAAAGGTAGGATATGGTTGCCTCACTGTAAAATTTAAGTCTTGGCACTCTTTGCTAGGATTGGCAATTTTGGTTGCTAGCTGCGGTTTGACCATTAGATTAACAGTGCCTATCGTTTTTACTGGATAATCGCAGTGTTAAGAACTCAGAATTCTTCACGACGAGTGCCAGGATGAGTTTATCGTCTCAATCAACTGTTGTTGCTGCTGGTGCGCGTGCTTTGGTTCGTCAATGTGATCGGGCGATACTATCTACGGCACAAGCTGATGAAGGTGGTTGGCCCTATGGATCCCTGGTCATGACTGCGTGTGACTACGAGGGAAAGCCGATTATGCTGCTTTCGGATCTTGCTGAGCACAGCAAAAATCTCAGTCAGGATGTGCGAGCTTCATTATTGTTTGATGCTACTGATGGCCTTGAGAATCCATTAACTGGTGCACGGGTCACTGTGATGGGACGTGCAGTTTTGACTAAAACACTAACGGATAGGGAGCGTTACTTGGCAAGACATCCGTCTTCTGCCGTATACGTAGATTTTGCTGATTTTAAGTTTTACTCCGTGGAGGTGACACGGGTTCACCAGGTTGCAGGCTTCGGGCAGATTGATTGGATCTCAGCTGAAGCGTTCCTGTGCGAAACTAGTCGGATGACGGAATTCGCCGCAGTCGAAGCGCAGATTATTGAAAAGTTAAATCGGGAAAGTATGGATAAGGAGTCACTTTATGGGAGTGTTTCCTTGGTTTTAGCAGGCGACGATTGGAGTTTTACGGGGATCGACCCAGAAGGCTGTGATCTGCGAGCAGGTAGTCGAGTTAGGCGGATTCTTTTTGATAAGCCTGTGACCGATTTGGCAAGCACTCTAGATGCGCTTAAGGAATTAGCTGGGCGCACGACCACTGCCTAGTTCAGCTCAGTTGATGATGCGGCGATGATCCAAATGGCTGGCATCACGGATGGTGTCTAGTGGCACATTAATGACATGGCGCAGGGACGAAGGAAACCTGGTGTTAGTGCCAAGACTCAAACGATTCCCGTTTAAGGACTTCCAAAGCATGTTCTGTAAAGTGGGTCGAGTGATAAATAATTCAAAAGTTATATGCCTCCAACGTCGTAACGGATGATGAACGTGCCAACTCCTTCAGGCGATTTGTTGGCGCCGGTGCTCGCTGGTAAGGCGCGGGCGATTGCTCGTCTAATCAGTCGCGCTGAGATGGGCAGTCCGGAGTGTCTCCAGACGCTTGCAAAGATTTATCGTAGTGCGGGACACGCTCATGTGATTGGCATCACTGGTGTGCCGGGTAGTGGAAAATCCACTTTGGTGCGATCCTTTGCTCAGGCGGTGCGTCGGGAAGGTCGTACGATCGCCGTGGTAGCAATTGATCCATCCAGCCCATTTTCGGGTGGTGCGATTCTGGGCGATCGTATACGAATGCTTGAAATTGCGCGTGATCCGGGTGTGTTCATTCGCAGTATGGCGACGCGAGGAGTACTCGGCGGGCTCGCCCGGGCGGCACTCGACGCGGTAGACATATTGGATGCAGCGGGCTTCGATCTCGTTGTAATAGAAACTGTTGGTGTTGGTCAGGATGAGGTCGATATCGTTCAGGCTGCGCATTCGACAGTGGTTGTCTCGGCTCCCGGACTTGGAGATGATGTGCAGGCAATCAAGGCGGGGATTTTAGAAATCGCGGACATCCATGTTGTAAGCAAGGCGGACCGGGCGGATGCTAACAAGACTGTCACTGATCTCACGCAGATGCTTGCCATGGGTCTCCCAGAAATATCTGATAAAGTTTGGGTAACACCCGTTCTTTCTATCAGTGCTCTGAACGATGATGGTGTAACGGGTCTTTTAGTGTCTCTTGATAAGCATCGCGCTTTTCTCCATGAGTCGGGTAACATAAGCAAGAGATCTCGCCGGATCGCCGCTCATCGGATCTTAATGATTGCTGAAGAGGTTATTCGGGAACGCTTGGCTGTGGACCAGAGTCAGGTGATGCAAGCTCTTCTGGATCGCGTGTTGGCGCGCGAGGTGGATCCGCATAGTGCAGCAGTCGAATTTTTGGCAAGGGTGAATGAGAACGCTTCGAAATGAGTAAGAGGACCGTGACTAAAGTTGGAGAAGTTGCAAAGGACATGCGGCTCGAGCAGCTACAGCAAAGCTTCGCAGATTGGGAAAAAAATGAACTAGCGAACTTCTTAAGCCGGACCCCTGAGTCCAAACAAGATTACCGAACAGCCTCAGGAACAAAGCTCAAGCGCATATACAGTGCTCTGGACGTCGCGGATACACCGATCGAGGATATCGGGTTGCCGGGACGTTATCCATTTACACGCGGACCATACCCGACAATGTATCGAGGTCGGAACTGGACCATGCGCCAAATTGCTGGATTTGGTACTGGTTCAGACACCAATCAAAGGTACAAGTTTCTGCTCAAAAGCGGCCAGACAGGGCTATCTACTGATTTCGATATGCCAACGCTGATGGGTTACGACTCCGATCATCCAATGGCACATGGAGAAGTTGGTCGAGAGGGCGTTGCAATTGATACTCTGGATGATATGGAAGCCTTATTTAAGGGTATTGATCTTACTGCGATTTCAGTATCGATGACGATCAATCCCTCGGCTTGGGTTTTGTACTCGATGTATATCGCCCTTGCCGAGAGCAGAGGATACGATTTAAACAAATTATCCGGTACCATCCAAGCCGATATTCTCAAGGAATATATTGCTCAAAAGGAATGGATTTTTCCGATCCGGCCCTCGGTGCGATTGGCACGTGATTGCATTGCATATGGGGCCAGGAACATGAGGCGTTATAATCCAATCAACATTTCCGGCTACCACATATCCGAGGCAGGTGCGACTGCAGTTCAGGAAGCTGCCTTCACGATGGCAAATACCATTGCTTATGTAGAAGAGGTGACAAAGGCTGGGGTCGATGTTGACGAGTTTGCACCAAGGCTGTCGTTTTTTTTCGTTAGCCAGGCAGATTTTTTTGAGGAGATAGCCAAGTTTAGGGCTCTACGTAGAGTGTACGCGAAAATTATGAGGCATCGTTTCGGAGCAAAGAATCCGGAGTCGATGCGGCTTCGGTTCCACACTCAAACCGCTGCTGCCACGCTCACCAAACCACAATATATGGTTAATGTTGTGCGCACTGCCTTTCAGGCGTTGGCAGCCGTGCTAGGTGGGACCCAAAGTTTACATACAAATGGCATGGATGAGGCATTCACAATTCCTAGCGAGGAAGCAATGCGTCTATCCCTTCGAACTCAGCAGGTGATTGCTGACGAAACCAATATAACCTCAGTGGTCGACCCTCTAGGTGGTTCCTATATGGTCGAAACTCTGACCACTCAGATGGAGCGGGACATTTTCACTATTCTTGATACGGTCGATTCCATGGGAGGAACGATTAAGGCGATAGAGGACGGTTGGTTTCAGCGTAAGATTGCGGAGTCGTCTTATGATTTTGCTATTCGCAAAGCGAGCGGCGAAAATCCGGTGATAGGAGTTAATAAATATATCGAGGATAATGAAAGCGAACCTCAGATTGGACTGCACCCCTATGATCCGGAAACAGAGGCGCGTCAGGTAGCAAATTTGACCCACACTCGAACAAATCGTGATGAAGGGAAGGTACAAGCTTTGTTGAAGGAATTGATAATTCACGCAAGGGAGGAGTCGAAAAATTTGATGCCTATTACTATTGAGTTGGTCAAGGCGCGTGCCTCAATGGGCGAAATTGTTGAAACACTAAAAAGCCTTTGGGGTACCTATCGCGAAAATCCGGTAATCTGAGCAAATCCGATGAGTACTGTCGCGACACCCGTGGTTGTTACGTTCAAAGGTACTGCGCCAAATTGGGGTGCGGCCGATTTCGGGTTAGGAGCGGCGGTAATCGGGCGGGCTAGCCTGGGTAAGGATGTCTCGTTGGGTCCTTGGGCAACATTGCGTGGTGACGGCAATTTTCTCGAAGTTGGAGACGGTTGTCGGTTCCTTGATAGGGCCACTGTGCATATAGCGGATGGCATTTACCCTACTCGAATGGGTCGCAATATTACTGTTGGTCGTTTTGCATTAGTCCACGCTTGTACTATTGCCGATGACTGCATTCTAGGGGACGCAGCCGTGGTGATGGATAATTCTTCCGTTGGCGCTGGCACAGTGATCGCTGCCGGTGCGTTGGTCCCTCCAGGTAAAAAACTTGACGGTGGATGGCTTTATGACGGAAATCCAGCGCAGCCCGTGCGCGAGGTGTCGTTGGATGAGCGTGAGCAATTGCGTTCCATTCTGCTGGCCGGCGAGAACAGTGACATCGTGCGTGATTCAAACCTGCCGCCTCTTGATATGAAGCCATTTATACCGACGGGTAGTGGTGAGGGGCCACTCTACCCCCTTGGGGGTGCTAAACCCCTGATTGATGCGAGAGGCTATGTCGCGCCCACAGCAGTTGTTGTAGGTGATGTGGTGGCGGCTGAGGGCACCAGCATCTGGTTTTCCACCGTCATGCGGGGAGACGGAGCGCCGATCATCCTTGGTGAACGCAGTAATGTTCAGGACAACTCAATTCTGAGTACCGATGCGCGTCGTGGACCTATAACCATCGGTGCGGATGTTACCATTGGCCACAACGTTAGAATGGGAGCCTGCACTCTCGGCGACGAATGTTTAATCGGTATGGGTGCGCAACTTAGTGATGGTGTAGTAGTAGAGAACGGTGCACTAGTGGGAGCCCGCGCTTATGTTGAACCAGAGACCTTAGTCAAGGCCGGGTATATTTGGGCGGGTCGTCCGGCTGTTGAGTTCCGACCAGTGAAGCCTGAGGAACATGAGTTTTTTCAGCGCGGCAAGGAAGTTTATGTTGGTTACACCGACACATACCTTGCGGAACAGGCGGCGTGAAATCAGCCATGAACGTTACGCGCGTTCAATCGTAGCCGAAAAACCATCGGGTTATGCCGTTGTTAGAGTTCTTAACCGAATGAACGGCCCCTTTAGGAATAAAGACCTCGTCGCCGGGATCGACCATGAGGCGTTGACTGGCAACTGTCATTTCGAGCCGACCTTCCGCCACGGTTACGAGCTCGTTGGTCTGGTGGACAAAGTTATTCCATTCTTGGCCCGGCGGATCGACGAATGGTCGGCAGTCATAGCCACGTGCCTTCCAGTCACGCATCACTTCGTCACAAACTATTGGCGGAGAAAATTTATTGCGTGTAACGAGACAGACCATGGAGGGGATCTTTTCAGTGCTTGCAGTGCTCTATTGATTGCAGCCTATCAAAGATCATGGCGGTCGGGGAGACGAAAAACGCCTATGCTGGGCTGATCAAATCTCAGCGCTGGCTATATGCGGCGCACCTGGGACGTCCAGTGCTTCGGAGGTTTATGCGCGGTTTTTCTGGATATAAGAAGCGGCTTAAGTTCAGGGATTTGCAGAATTTTGGCTTATTGATCGACATAGGTTACTGACTGTTATGGATTTTTCTTTACTGGGCGGCGTTCCAGTTGGAGCATGTTCGAGAACGCTGGCGTGAAAATTTCAACGCGACACTCGACTTTGCGTGTGAGAATTCAGAGACTTTTTTTGCGCCGTTTATTTGCTGTATCAGAGAGCCGCTACCTTCTGAATGACTTATTTCTATTCGGCTTTGGTGCCATAGAGAAAGATCGGTTTAGTGCCTTCGAGTATCGGTTTGGGCGAGGCAGTCGGAATTGGGTACCAACTTATCGAAACCAAGGATTATACGTTGGAAGTCGAGGTGGGTCCGGGTGTCCGCCAATCCCAATTACGTGATACAGATGACTTTGAGGCCAAGTAAATTGGACGCCTAGTAGGGGTGGTCCCATCAGGCAGTGCACGACCTGCATAAAGTTTATTGGTTTACTCCCACGCAAAACCATTCTTAGGAGATCTTTCTGGAGAGATTTGGCGCCACCTCGTGTGTACGATTGTCGTAATTATTCGCCCCAGACCTTAGCTAAAATCGTGAGCCAGTTCTCCCCCATCACCTTTCTGATTTGTTTTTCGGTCCAGCCCCGCGTAATCATGGCTGTGGTAAGATTGGGAAACTCGCCTAATCGTTGAAAGCCGGGCGGGTTTTTGATTTCACCGAAATCGGTAAGTTTGCGCCCCGTACCTTTGTCGTGGGTGATCCAATCAAAGAATGGTTCACCATAGTCTTGCGTCATGTCAGTTCCTATACCCACTTGGTTTTCCCCAGCGACATTGATCACGTGCTCTATGGCGTCCAGATAATCTTCGAGGCTCGAGTTTGCTCCTTTGGGCAAAAATGGTGGAAACATTGTCACGCCGACAAAGCCGCCTTGCTCGGCAATAAACCTGAGTTCCTCATCTGTTTTGTTGCGTGGGTGTTCCCGCAGTGCTTTGGGGCATATGTGGGAGTAGCAAACCGGTGCCTTTGAATGACGGATCGCATCGGCACTGGTTTTTGAACCTACATGCGACAAATCTACCAGCATGCCGAGCTGGTTCATTTCATCAATCACATCCCGTCCAAAATCAGATAATCCGCCATCTTCGCTTTCGTAGCAGCCGCTTCCGACCAAGTTCTGTGTGTTGTAAGTAAGTTGCACCACGCCCACGCCGAGGTTTTTGAAAAGACCTAGGAAATCCAGTCGGTCCTCAATTGGGCTGGCATTCTGCCACCCTAGGACGATCCCGACTTTTCCTTCGGCTTTGGCTCGCTGAATGTCAGACACGGCCCTAACCTGAATTAAAAGATCGTCGCAACTCTTAAACCAATTATGCCACTGCGCGATATTCTCCATCGTGCCACGAAAGCCTTCCCATACCGCGCATGTACAGTTAGCTGCGGTGACCCCACCTCGCTTCATGTCCTCAAATACTGCGCGACTCCAGTTTGAGACGATCAGGCCATCAAATACGACCATGCTATCATGGAGATTTTGGGTGTTCACCGGAGTGGGGTCCGCAGCACGTTTATGAGTGGCATCAGTTGCTCGTCATTCCTCCGAACAACCTCATGTTGCGACATGGGAATAGACAGGTCAAGATGGCTCGGTTGGGTGGAGCGAGAACTAACCGCATAGAGAACTGCATTATGAGAGCCAAACCTGCGGCAGAAACTGTACAGTCCGCATCAAGTGGAGATGATTATCAATCCTGGCTGACCCGCGAACCGTCCTTTGTCACGACGGGTGGTGGCTTGGATTCGGATGTGGCGGCTCTCAAACAGTTTAGCGATGCGGGCGATGGTTTGCTCCAGCTTTCTACCGGGGGTAAAGGCCTTGATCACAAAAATTTAGACCTAACGCGTCTAATTAAGGACAAAATCCATGATGTCCGCGCTGCTTTCCTGCGTGTTCATGCGGAGGCAGTGTACTCCTCATTAACTGACACTTTTGCCCAGCCGGTTCGGATTCAATCCTTGGTGGACACAGCTGTCCGCCGCTACCCAGGTTTATTGCCGAGTGCCTCCAAAATCACGGAAGATGCCACCCGAAGTTTAAAGGAGAAAGAAGGCCACGAACGAGCCATCGGGTTATTGTTATCGCATATTTTTGCGAATCCTCGGGCAGGCATTCATTTGCTCCAAAGTATGTTGCGGCCGCTACCCGATTCGGTTGAAGAAACGGCTAAGTTCAGCCGTGACGGCGTACTTGATTTGGGAGCTGCCGTGCTCCGCCGTACTGGAAAAGCGGCCGAGTTGTTGATGTACAACCCAGAGTACCTGAACGCCGAGGACGCGAGCACTATCGGGCCCATGGAGCAGGCGGTGGATGTCGCAATACTCGATCCAATCACAGAGGTATGCGTGTTGCGTGGTACACCAGCACAGCACCCGCGTTATGCGGGCCGCAACATTTTTTGCAGCGGCCTCAACCTGACTCATCTTTATGAAGGAAAAATACCGTATCTTTGGTATCTCACACGCGATCTCGGTTTTGTGAACAAAATCGCGCACGGATTGTTGGATGATCCGGACGCAATAGATGATCCTATGCCTACGGTTGAAAAGCCATGGATTGCTGCGGTAGAGACCTTTGCGATCGGTGGCGGATGTCAATACCTACTGGTAATGGATTACACCCTCGCTGAAAAAAGCGCTTATTTGACTTTGCCGGCCCGCAAGGAAGGCATTATTCCCGGCTTAACTAACATGCGTTTGCCAAGGTTCGTCGGAGATCGAATTACCCGACAGGCAATATTGTTTGATCGTCGGCTTGAAGCGGATAGCCCTGAAGGGCGAATGATTGTTGATCAAATTGTGCCAGACGGTGAGATGAGCTCAGCAGTGGAAGCAACTGTGCAAAAATTAACTAGTTCCGGCAGTGTCAGCACCGTTGGTAACCGCAAAGCGCTGAGAGTGTGTCAGGAAAGTTTGGATGATGTGCGAAGGTATATGGCAAGCTACGCCCGTGAGCAGGTAAAATGCCATCTGAGTCCGGCTTTAGTTCGAAATTTAGAGGACAACTGGCTTAAGCCAAAGGGCAAGCTGTAGCCAGCCTCATGCCCACCACTCGTGAAGCCATGATCTTTCGCATGTATGGTTTATCCGGATTGCAATGTCACCGACGGTCCTGTCGGTGCTCGGTGTCATGAACATAAGGTACCAGCAGCGGTTGCTATCGCGCCCGAAACGGGCTTGGCTGCTACACCTAAGCGGTCATTTCAAGGGTATCCAGGCCGGCGGAACCCTAGGATAACCCGTAGAAGATTAACGGCCATGGAAAACTGGGTTTCGTTTCTCAACGAATGCTCGCACTGCTTCTTTGTGGTCTTCGGTCATGCCACAGCGTGTATGGTGCCAGGCTTCGAGGTCGAAGATTTCAGCTAGTGTACCGGTTTCCGCAGCGTTAAGGTTCTTCTTCATATACCCGAGAGCGATTTGCGGCCCGCCGGCCATTTGTTTCGCTAGCTCATGAGTTTCGGCCTCGAGATCTCCGTCAGAGACAATCCGATTGACCATTCCCAGTTTGAGGGCACCTTCGGCGTCAATTAGGGCCGAAGTGAAGTACAGCTCTCGGGCTTTGGCAGTGCCGACCAGTCGGGTCAGAAAATAACTTCCGCCGAAGTCTCCTGAATAACCTACCCGACCAAAAGCAGTGGTAAACTTTGCGCTTTCACCGGCAATTCGAAGATCGCAAGCCAGCGCTATTGAAAGCCCTGCTCCGGCAGCGGCTCCTGGAACCATCGCAATAGTTGGCTTGGACATGTTATGCAACCAGTGTGATACGTCCATACTGGTGCGTAAGGCGCGTGCTTTTGCTTCAAGCGTTTGTTCCTTAAACTCTTTACCCTCGGCCATTGCTTTGACGTCCCCCCCGGCACAAAAAGCTTTCCCAGCCCCGGTTAGTACAACTACGCCAACGCGTTCGTCCTCGGCTAAGCGTGGCAAGGCTTCGAGCAGACCATCAAGCATTTCTCCAGACAGCGCGTTGCGGCGTTCTGGGCGGTTCATTGTTAATGTCGCCACGCCATCGGCCGCGGTTTCAAGCAACACGTCGGTCATTTTATCTGTTCCTTTGGTAGGGCATTCTTGTTGAGACAGCATTAGATCAAGTTGATCTGAGACCTGCAATTCTCCATTCATATTTTCCAGGAAGTGCGAAAAGATTGCTGCCACCACCCTTAACACGCTAACTAGGGTTCTCACTAACTGGAGGGATGGATATGAAATTTGGCTTCAATGTTCCAGTGCGCGGTCCCGGCGCTGATCCCGCAGGAATGACGGAGATAGCTCGCCGTGCCGAGTCACTAGGCTATGACTATATTTCGGTAACGGACCATATCGCTGTGCCCCGCAATATCGATTCCCGTTATCCCTATACAGAAGATGGAATGTTTCCGGGGCGCGCTGGCGAATATTTGGAGCCGTTAACTTTGATGGGTTTCCTTGCCGGGATTACCGATCGGGTGCAATTGTTAACCTCAATTTTAGTTGTCCCCCACCGTCCCGCAGTGCTGGCAGCGAAGATGATTTCCAGCCTGGACGTGATGTCCAAGGGTCGGGTCATATTGGGAATTGGGGCAGGTTGGATGAGAGAAGAGTTTGAGGCGATAGACGCTCCAGATTTTGATGCGCGTGGGCGGGTGACGGATGAATACCTTCAGGCATTTCGGATATTGTGGACAGAACAAAACCCGACTTTTCATGGTGAACACGTCACTTTTAATGATTTAATTTTCGAGCCTAAACCCGTGCAGCCGCGCGGTCCGAGGATATGGGCGGGGGGCGAAAGCAAGGCTGCTAAGCGACGGGCTTCCACACTGGCAGATGGCTGGTTTCCGGTAGGGAACAACCCGAAATTCCCGTTGGACACTATGGAGCGTTATTCTGCGGCTCAGGATGAAGTCAAGGATTTGTCACAAAACGCTGACCGGGATCCTGCAGCTCTTGATTTTGCATATTGGGCTATTTGGCCCTGGACCGGTGGGGCAGAAACTACAACGGATGGTGAGCGCCGGTTGTTGACTGGTACCGCCGAAGATCTGAAGGGTGATGTCAAACGGTTCGAGGATCGCGGTGTGCGCAACTTATCAATTATGTTGCTTGGAGGGAGCTTAGATAAAACTTTGGATAATATGGATCGATTTGCCGATCAAATAATGTCCAAGATCTAAACGTAGATCTTTGTTCAATTGTGAATGAATGGAATGATTATGGTGGAATTGGTTAAGGATAAGGTAGTGGTGGTGACTGGCTCTGGACGTGGCATTGGGCGCGAGATGGCGCTCCTGATGGCTGCTTATGGAGCCAAGGTAGTGGTCAATGACATTGGCGGCACTGAACGTGGTGATGGCGCCAATCAGGTGCCTGCGATGGAAGTGGTGGCAGAGATCAATGACTCTGGCGGCCAAGCCGTTGCACATTTTGGTAGTGTCTCAGAATTTGAATCAGCCCAGAGTATTGTAGATACGGCGCTCGAAAAATTCGGCCGGCTCGACGTTGTCATTAACAATGCTGGTATTTTGCGCGACGTGATTTTTCATAAAATGACAGAAGAAGACTGGGACGCAGTCATTAACGTTCATTTGAAGGGCAGCTTCAATGTTAGTCGAGCCGCTGCGACAGTGTTCCGTGAGCAACAGTCAGGTTGCTTCGTTCATATGACCTCCACTTCCGGACTGATCGGAAACTTTGGTCAGGCCAACTATGCTGCTGCTAAGTTGGGGATAGTTGGTTTGGCTAAGTCGATTGCACTTGATATGGCGCGTTTCAATGTTCGTTCAAACTGTATTTCTCCGTTCGCCTGGACGCGGATGATTGGGACCATTCCAATTCACGACGAGGCGCAAGCCCAGCGAATGGAAAAACTTAAGGAAATGAATCCGGCGAAGATAGCGCCACTGGCAGTGTATTTGGCGAGTGATGCTGCCACGGATGTGTCAGGGCAAATTTTCGCGGTGCGTAACAACGAGATATTCCTGATGGGTCAATCGCGACCCTTACGGTCGGTGCAGCGTACCGAAGGATGGTGCCCTGAAACGATAGCTGCTCATGCGATTCCGGCGTTGGCAAAGCATTTTTACCCGTTGGACCGGTCCCAGGACGTGTTTGATTGGGATCCTGTATGACCGAATTTATACAGCGCATTATATAATGGGAAGTGACTATATTGTGGTCTCTTGCAACTTGCCGGACGCTTGCCACAATTTTAAAACAAGTTTAACGCAAGTACGCTGGCATGAGCAACGCGTTGAGCGGCGATTGCCGTAAGGCATTAAGTAGAAAGGGAGCGCGATGCGACTGGGTTTACAACTGAGTTTGGCTGGGCCGAATTTTGCGATTGACATGGACTTGGTCCGTGAGGCGGAAACGCTTGGTTTTGACTCGGTCTGGACTGGCGAAGCCTATGGCTCGGATTCGGTGACACCTATCACGTGGGTTCTGGCCCAGACCGCTCGCATTAAGGCTGGCACCGCGATCATGCAAATGCCTGGCCGCACCCCCGCAATGGCAGCAATGACAGCAATGACATTGCAGGCCTTATCAGGCGGACGCTTTATCCTGGGCATCGGGCCGTCCGGACCCCAAGTTGTCGAAGGTTGGCATGGTGTGCCTTATGGAAAGCCTCTTACGCGGACTAGAGAATACATTTCGATCATACGCAAGATCCTGGCGCGGGAGAGTGCAGTAGAGTTTAAGGGGGAATATTACGAGCTTCCCTACACTGGCCCAGGAGCTACAGGGCTCGGAAAACCGTTACGCAGTATTATCAAGGGTGATCCGTCGCTCAAAATATATACCGCCGCAATTAGTCCCAATGGTGTTCGCACTAGCGCTGAGGTAGCGGACGGTGTATTTCCTTTCTTCACTGATCCCGAAAATTTCGAGGTTTTTGCAGGACCGATTGAAGAAGGATTTTCAAAAGCTAGAACCGGGAAAAGCCTAGAAAACTTTGAGGTGTTGCCGCTGGTCCAAGTTACTATCGGTGACGACCTCGAAGCCTGCCGACTTCCTACAAAGCAATTCCTTGCTCTTTACGGTGGTGGTATGGGCGCGCGTGGGAAAAACTTCTATAACGATCATATTAAGCGTTTGGGCTACGAAGAAGCAGCGGTCAAGATTCAGGATCTTTATTTAGGTGGCCAGAAACGTGCGGCTATTGGATCGGTGCCTGACGAATTGGTCGACAAGGTGGCATTGGTTGGCTCTAAAGATCGCATCCGCGACCGCTTAGGTGCATGGAAGGATGCAGCTGCGCAGCGCCACGTGGGGACTATGGTTGTCCCGGCGTCTGACGTAGACACCCTTCGGTTCCTTGCCGAGGAGTTACTCTAAGCATGCGGGCAGAAATTAACCATATGCTGGCTAGCATGGATTGGTGCAGGACTTCCGATGGTGGATGAAGTTTCTTTACATCAACACCCCTCGAATGAGGGGACGGTCATGTCAGCTGATGCGCTGCGTCACCTAGCGCGTGAGCTGGACCTTTCTGAATTGATTGTCCGAGCGAGTGTTCTTCGCGATCAAGGTCACGGAACAATCCAGACTTTTTCACCTAAGGTTTTTATCCCTCTCACCCATCTCTGCCGAGATGTATGCCATTACTGCACGTTTGCGAAGCCACCACGGCAGGGGGAAGCCGCGTATTTGACTCCTGATGAGGTATTGTCAATTGCCCGCGAAGGGGCCCTCGCGGGCTGCCATGAAGCTTTATTCACTCTCGGCGATAAGCCCGAGTTGCGATATCAGGTCGCTCGTGAGCAACTTGCCTTGCTCGGTCATGAGAACACAATTTCCTACCTGGTCGAGATGTGCGAGTTGGTCCTCAAGGAGACTGGCTTGTTGCCGCACGCCAACCCTGGCGTGCTGGCGGCAGATGAAATTGCTGCGCTGCGTCGGGTTACCACGTCTCAAGGGATAATGTTGGAAAGTGCAGCTAAGCGATTATGCCAGCACGGCGGTCCGCATTTTGGCTCTCCTGATAAGGAGCCCGCTGTGCGCCTTGAAACCATCCGATCGGCCGGTGAACAGGCAGTACCAATTACGTCTGGAATTCTGATAGGGATCGGGGAAACGCGAGAGGAACGCATTGATGCATTGCTTGCTTTACGCTCCCTTCATCTTGAGCACGACCATATCCAGGAAATCATTATCCAAAATTTCCGCGCTAAGCCCGATACTAAAATGGCTGATGCACCGGAGCCTGACCTAAATGAATTGATGTGGACGATTGCGATCGCACGCATCGCATTTGGCTCGACGATGAATATACAGGCACCACCAAATCTCAGCCCGAATGTGTTTGGTCGCCTCATAGAAGCTGGGATCAATGATTGGGGTGGCGTTTCGCCGGTGACACTCGATCATGTCAACCCGGAAGCGCCGTGGCCTGAGGTGGGAATGCTTGCAGAAGCAACCAAGGAAGCCGGGAAGACACTAGTTCCAAGGCTCGCTATTTATCCTGAATACGTGAAAAATTTAGAGCGATGGCAAGATGATGGAGTGGCGTGCCATGTGCGCCACGTCGCAGACGCGGATGGTTTTGCGCGGCCCGAAGCATGGTCTCCGGGCTCATTAAACCCGGTACCTTCTAACAACGTAACTGACGGGCCGTTTGTTGCGGAATCATATGGCCAGATCGAATCCATTCTTAACCGCGCCTGTGATGGAATACGCCTCGAAGAAGGAGATATTGCACGAATGTTTCGTGCCCGAGGGGAAGAGGTTGATTTAATTAGTCAGACTGCTGACGATTTACGTCGCGCGACTGTAGGTAACGTGGTCCGTTACGTCGTTAATCGAAATATTAATTATACAAATGTGTGTTACTTCCGTTGCCAATTCTGCGCTTTTTCGAAAGGAAAACTTAGCGAAAATTTACGTGGTGCACCGTACGATCTAGCGCTGGACGAAGTGACGCGAAGAGTCCAGGAGGCTTGGGAGCGCGGAGCCACGGAAGTATGTATGCAAGGTGGCATCCACCCAGATTACACAGGTGATACCTATCTCGAGATATGCAGAGCGGTGCGAGCGACGGTACCGGATATGCACATTCACGCTTTTTCGCCGCTCGAGGTATATCAGGGTGCAGAGACATTGGGTATGCCAGTGAGTGATTTCCTGGAGAGTTTGCGGGAGGCTGGTCTTGACACACTCCCTGGCACCGCGGCAGAGATTTTGGATGACTCGGTGCGTGCAACTCTTTGTCCGGACAAGCTCAATACCGCGAGTTGGTTAGAGGTGATGGAGGCGGCACACCGGTGCGGTTTCCGCACCACTGCGACGATTATGTTTGGGCATATAGATGGTCCTGAAAATTGGGCTCGCCATCTGCTCAGAATCCGCGACCTACAGGCTAAGACTGGGGGATTTACTGAATTTGTGCCCCTTCCATTCGTTCACATGGAAGCCCCAATTTATCTAAAAGGTAAAGCACGTCGAGGTCCAACTTGGCGAGAAACAATCCTTATGCATGCTATTGCGCGTCTGTCCCTGCATCCCCTAATCCCCAATATACAAGTATCGTGGGTCAAATTGGGGCCGTGCGGCGCGAGCGCGTGCTTACAAACTGGTGCGAATGACCTTGGCGGTACATTAATGAACGAAAGTATTTCGCGTGCCGCTGGCAATGAGCATGGCCAGGAAATGGGGCCGGCAAAAATGGAACATTTGATCAAGGCGATTGACCGTACACCCGAACAACGCACTACGCTCTATCAGGTAGCGCCAGCTGGTCAGCGCGAAAGATCATTTGGTGCGTCCCCCTTAGCCCCGATGGTTCAAACGCCGGCTGGGAAGTATGCTCGCACTGGCACTTCTTCGGACGTGACAGTTGGTGCTGCAGGTTGAGGCGATACACGTGTCTTGCGACAAATTGCGAAAGCTG
The DNA here is from genome assembly GCA_002937585.1 of Alphaproteobacteria bacterium MarineAlpha9_Bin6. Lineage (GTDB taxonomy): Bacteria > Pseudomonadota > Alphaproteobacteria > UBA7887 > UBA7887. The sequence goes on from PTKE01000005.1 coordinate 23,852, forward strand.
GCGGTCTTGGGGGGAACGGGTGATCAGGGGAGCGCGTTAGCGTTGCGGTGGGCGCTCGCCGGGCATCAAGTGACGCTGGGCTCCCGGTTGGCCGAACGGGCATGCAAGGTGGCTGACCAACTAAACAAACAGCACGACGGCGCCAAACTGCAAGGAGCGGGCAATAGAGACGCTGCTTCTGCCGCGGACGTTGTTATTCTTACCGTTCCCTTCAGCGCGCAGAGTGCCACAGTGGAGGAAGTGCGTGAGGTGCTTGATGGTAAAATATTAATTGATGTAACTGTTCCACTCGTGCCACCGAAGGTTGCTCGTGTGCAATTGCCAGATGGTGGATCGGCCGTTGTGAACATCCAGAAGCTATTAGGAAATTCAGTTCGGGTAGTCTCTGCTTTCCAGAACGTGTCCGCCCAACACCTGAAGAACATCGATGGGCCGATCGATTGTGATGTCCTGGTGTGCGGGGACGATGTGGAAGCTCGAGAAGTGGCAATCGAGTTGGCGAATGCTGGAAGAATGCGAGGAATTCACGGTGGGCCGTTGGTAAATTCGGTGGTTGCGGAGGCTCTTACGTCTGTGCTTATCGGCATCAATAAGCGTTACAAGGTGCCTGGCGCAGGTATCTCAATCACCGGACTTTCGGACCAGACGAACGGCCTTCGCTGAGTTACCAGCTATATTGTGCGACCATGCCTCACTCAGCGTCTGTTAAGTCCTCTCAACTAGTGTTTACCGCACTCACCGGCCTGCCGTTGATCCGTGCCGGCGACGACCTGGTTGCATTAATTTTGGGTGAGTGCTCCGCAGCTGGTGAGAAACTGTGTGACGGTGATATTTTGGTTCTAGCTCAAAAAATTGTCTCGAAAGCAGAAGGGCGAGTGGTGGATTTAGCTAGTGTCACTCCTTCGGCGGCAGCTTTGGCGTTGGCCCAATCATCAAACAAGGATCCCCGTCTGGTTGAGGTGATTCTCACCGAATCAAACGAAGTAATTCGCCAAAGGGAGGGTGCACTCATCGTCGAGAACCGGCTCGGAGTTGTGCTGGCAAATGCTGGGGTCGATATGTCCAACGTGGATCAAGATGGTGGTGATGCCGTACTGCTTTTACCCGAAGATCCGGATCGAAGTTGTGCTCTCCTGAGGGAGGGAATAAAGCAACGTGCCGAGGTTGATGTTGGTGTCATGATTAACGATAGCCTTGGTCGTGCTTTTCGTAATGGCACCGCGGGGGCCGCGTTAGGGGTTGCAGGAGTGCCGACGTTGGTAGATCTGTCCGGAACACCTGACCTATTCGGACGGCCACTCAGAGTTACGCAGGTTGCTATTGCTGATGAGCTCGCCGCAGCGGCGTCTCTCTTGATGGGGCAGGCAAACGAGGGCCGACCAGTAGTTCTGGTGCGTGGATTCCAATGTCATGCGGCACCAGGAAAGGGGCAGGATTTAATCCGGGTTAAGGAGCAGGACTTGTTTCGTGAGCCTATACGATGATTCTTGCTTTGGCCGGGGGTGTAGGCGGTGCAAAGTTGGCAAATGGCTTCGCAAAAATCCTCGATCCCGATCAATTGCTTGTCGTGGTTAATACCGGCGATGATTTTGAGCATTTCGGGTTTCCGATTTCGCCGGACCTCGACACAGTAACCTACACCTTGGCGGGAATGAACAATGCTGAGGCTGGATGGGGTCTCGCCGGTGAGAGCTGGGAATTTATGAATGCGCTTGAGCGTCTGGGTGGGGAAGGGTGGTTTCGCCTAGGGGACCAGGACCTTGCCACCCACGTAATGCGCGCTAAATTTCTTAATGAGGGACAAAATTTATCTGATGTAACCGCAAGGATCGCACGTCGGTTTGGAATTTTACATCCAATTGTGCCGATGAGTGATCAACGAGTTCGGACCGTTGTTGAAACTGAAACAGGCAAAATGCCGTTCCAAATTTATTTTGTCCGTGAGCGGTGTGTCCCAGTGACTAAACACATACATTATGAAGGCGCAAACGAAGCTGTTCCATCGGAAAAATTTGCGGCGGCTTTGGATCGCGACGATCTTAGTTCAATTATAATTTGTCCTTCTAACCCGTTATTGAGTGTTGCTCCGATCTTGGCGTTGCCAGAAGTAAGGGGGCGGTTGATTTCACATAATGCTCCGGTGATTGCTGTATCCCCAATCATAGGTGGGGAAACAGTGAAAGGGCCTGCGGCTAAAATTTTCAGAGAACTTGATCTTGAGGTGTCGGCGCTCGGTGTTGCCCGGTATTACGGAGATCTGCTTGATGGCATAGTAATTGATTCTAAGGATGCTGCTTTAGCGTCTAGCATATCTGAAGTCGGGCCCCAGACGTTGGCCACCCGAATTTTGATGCAGTCGTCGAGTGACCAGATTCAGCTAGCGCGCGAAGTTATGGAGTTTTCCAAACTCCTTTCACGGCGAGATGACCGCGGCGTCGGTGAAACATGAGCGTGGTTGCGATTATTCCCGTGCGTTCGTTAATCGATGGAAAGACCCGGCTTGCACCGGTGCTCGATGGGGCGGAGCGTTACAAATTCAGTGCGCGTTTACTAGCTCATACTCTGCGTACGACCGCAGCCTTAGCTGTTAATACCATGGTGGTTAGCCGGTGCCTGGAGGCACGCGAGATGGCCCATGCGTCCGGTGCACACAATTTGTTTGAGGTAACTCGCGGTGGTCTGAATCCCGCTCTGAACAGGGCCTCTAAAGTAGCCCGCGCGCGCGGAGCGGCGCGGATTTTGGTTCTGCCGGCAGATTTACCATTTGTTTGTCTTGATGACCTTCATACTTTGATTTGGCATGCCGGGCGGGCAGGTGCTGCTATTGCGCCGGACCAACTTCGGGATGGAACAAACGCATTGTGCATACCGGCGGGGCATTCGTTCCGCTTTCGGTTTGGCGTAGGAAGCTTTTTTAGGCACCAACGTGAAGCAGGGAAGGTTGGTTTGGATATGGCAGTGGTTTGTCGTCCGTCGCTCGCTTTCGATGTTGACTGGCCCAATGACTTTTCCCAACTAAAAGCGTTGGAGGAACGCAATCGTGGCACCCATTTCACAGCAGGTTTACAGAACACGACGTAGCTCAGTTCCCAATTTTGGGCATTACCTCGCTGGCAAAATGGTCCATCCTTTCCTTCGTCTCTGATACGGTTGCGCCAAAACAGTTAACTAAAATCATTTTAACACCGCTGTTTTTTAACCAACCAATGTCACCGGCAACATCCTCCGCATTGCCAGTAAAGGCGCGTCGCGTGCCGTCACGAGTTTCGGGTTCCTCCCGATACCAGTTCGTGAAGTAAGCGAGCTCTACGGCTGCTGGATCGCGGTTGGCCTCGGCAAGATATGTTCGGAGTTTGGTCAGCGCGGCGGAAAAGCGTTCCTGGGTATCGAGAGGGTAACGAGGATTTGAACCGATGGGAAACCACCCGTCGGCGAGTCGTGCCGCGCGGCGCAGTGCAGCGTCACTTTCGCCGCCGATCCAAATTGGGGGATGAGGTTTTTGCACCGGCTTGGGTTCGAAAATGATGCTTGAAAAGCGATTATATGCGCCATCAAATTCCGGTGTATCTTTGGTCCAGAGTTCACGGAAAACGTCAATAAATTCATCCGTGACCTTGCCGCGTTCTTTGAATGGAGGTGCGCCAATTGCTTCAAACTCCTCTCGCATCCAGCCAGTACCGCAACCTACTGTAAGGCGCCCATTTGAGAGGACATCAATCGAAGCAAGTATCTTGGCAGTTAACACTGCGCTTCGGTGCGGTACGACCATGACCGAAGTAAGTAGTCGAGCCTTGTCCGTAACCGCGGCGATGAAGGTCAGAGTCGTCAGTTGATCGAGCCAACCATTGTGTGCACGCAGTGGGAACTCGCCAGTCTGGCTATAAGGGTAGGTGGATTCAATATCTTCCGGAATTATGATGTGGTCCGGCGCTGATAAATAATTGCACCCCTTGGTCTCTCCATATTGCGCGAGAGCTGTGATGTCGGCCTTGTTAGCCATTGGGCCTAAAGACGGCATGACAAATCCGAATTCCATTAAAATCTCCTTTTAAGAGCTAACCGGGCGAGCCCTACCGTATGAAAACTCAAGTACTACGTTCAATGTATCAATATTTCCTGAAGGAAAATCTTGCACCTAAATTACCGTGCTACGATGCTGGGTATTGCAACAGCAATACGTGGTTTCCAATTCTATGAATTAGGATCTACTTTGGCCGATCATGTTTACCTCCGTGGAGCGAAAATTTGTTGAGCGCCTCCGAGTGGGCCGCCTGGCGACTGCTGATGCAGGCGGTGCCCCCCATGTGGTGCCAGTTTGTTTCGCATCCGAAGGCAACAACATATATATCACGATTGACGAAAAACCGAAGGGAGCTTCGCCTAAGGGGCTCAAGCGGTTGCGTAACATCAGAGAAAACCCGCAAGTCGCGATCGTTATCGACGAGTATGAGGAAGACTGGTCGCGCTTGGCCTGGGTGCTTTTCCGAGGTTATGCAGAGATTCTTGAAAATGGTGATGAACACGCGTGGGCCCAAGATCTGCTTCGTGGTCGTTACCCGCAAATGCGTGGGATGACCCTAGAATCCCTGCCCGTAATAGCAGTGCGACTGAGCAAAGTAACGAGTTGGGGCGATTTAAACGCGTAACCTCTGAACCCGTGCTTGCGGAGTGATTGATTTTCAGAAAAGATTGACCTTCACTACTAATTTTTTTGGCGGAGGAAAGCCATGCCGCTCGAGGTGATGGAACACTTTAACATCCGAGCTTCCAACATGGAGGCTACCAAAGATTTTTACTGCGATGTGCTGGGCATGCGCGTTGGCGAACGACCGCCTTTCGATTTCCCGGGGTACTGGATTTATTTAGGTGAGACAGCTTGTGTCCATTTAATTACTGCTGACTCTAACCCGGCTATGGAAAGCTATATTGGTGCGAAGGAAGGGACCTTAGAGGGGTCGGGCGCTATAGACCACGTTGCCTTTCGAGGTAGTGATGTGGGAGCGTTTGTTGCTAAGGCCAAGGCCCATAATGCGGAAATGATTCATCGTAAAGTCCCGGAATTTGGTATCCACCAGATATTTATCAAAGACCCAGACGGGATCACAATTGAACTTAACTTTCGTGGCGAAGATGCAAAGAACTTCGATCCTGACGCCTGATTACTGCTCGGCTTCGTCAGTGACTCTGTTCATCAGGATTCTCGGTGCTCTGGGCACACGGGCGTATGGCAAAGTCGAGCGTGCTGAGTTTCTTTATCTTTAGGCGACAGAGATAAAGTAATGGGCTGTTCCAACGTACAGATCGACTTCGAGCCAAATATGGTTTAAGTCCGGCCGATCCAGAGGTTCGCTTGGGTCTTAATCCTGCGTGTACGCACGATTGAATTTAGGTCCGTTCGTACAGTACAAAGTTGGCAATGATTCCTTTAAATTCCGTCTTAGGTGGGAGTGCTGCAATATACTGGGGTCATCGTACTTATGGTTCGGCTTAGGCTTAGCGGTTCGACCGTGGTGTGAGCTCTGGTGGTGCTTCCCCAGGGGCATATTGGTCTCCATTAACCCATGCGCCTTGCTGAAATTGCCCGGACCAAATTCTTCCGTCGGTAAATGTGACAACTCCATACCCGTCCATTTTATCGTATTTCCATTCGCCAACATACGTCCTTCCGTTTGACCATGTGTAAGTGCCATGACCATGGGATAAGCCGGCAAGAAACTCACCAACGTATTGATGGCCGTCTGGCCATATGTGGGTACCGTAACCTTCCGGTTTGCCGAATTTAAATCCACCAACGTATATTTGCCCGTCTGTCCAAGTCCAAGTCCCCTCACCGTGCGGGTGATCATTTGTAAATTGGCCTACATATTTTAGGCCGTCGGGCCGCGTATGAGTCCCCCGGCCATGCCGTCTATCGTCCTTCCACGTACCAACATACTTTTGTCCGTTAGGCCACGTTAGGGTTCCTTGGCCGTGCCTCTTATCATTTTTCCATTCGCCAGAGTATTCACCCCCATCTGGGCCTGTCCATATGGCCTGGCAGTTGTGCCATACGTTTTCATGGGATGAATCGCATGGAGAAAGGCTCCAAGCATCTGGTGTTCCTGAGAAGGCGAAGATGAATGAAATGAGGGCTAAAAATGGAGCGCGGATCATCAATCAAGTTGAACACGTTGATGTTCGAAAATCAAACGGCGTAACTGATGGAATAGGTTATGCTATTGAGGCACAACTCTACAGATAAACGAACAGGACTATTAATGACTCGCTACTCAATACTCAACGCTATCAGTCTTATTTTTGTCCTATTTTCCGCTGTGACAGCGCCGATCCGGGGAGCTGAGCTTACGGTCGAGCCAACACATGTGACGGTTACGGCCGGCTCAATCGGCGGTAGCTACTTTGTCATGAATACGGCGATGTTCGATATCTTCTCGAAGCACATAGAAGGATTGGCATACGCAATTGTACCCGGCGGTTCGGTCGCCAATCCAATTGCTATCAACAAGGGTGATGCTCAATTTGGTCTTTCTTTTACGAATGATCTGAAGTCTGCCGTTATTGGACAAGCGCCATATTCCGAACCACTTACTGAAATACGCGCTATTGCCAATGTCGGTTTTGAGGCGCGGTTGCATGTTTTTGTAGCAACGGAGCTCGGGGTGCAATCTATGGAGGAACTAGTTACAGAAAAACCAAAACTCAGGGTGGATACTGGTCCTCGCGGGACGGGCTCGGAGTTAGCGGCAAAACGGGTGCTTGAATTACATGGTTACAGCTATGAGGATATTAGAAATCGCGGGGGACGGGTGATTCATTCGCAATTCCGCGAGATGGTTGATCGCTTGAAGGACGGCCACTTAAACGCGTTAATGTACAATGATTTACTTGGCGCACCGCTGTTTGCTGATTTAGTGTCGTCTCGAGATGTTAAGTTGTTATCACTGGAGGAGCGTGTCATTGGAATTCTTGCCGGAGATTTTGGCTACACACCGGGGATCATTCCCGCCGGTACGTATAAGGGTCAAAATAGTGATATCGCCACTATCAAACGCCACACGATCTTCATCTGTCACAAGGATATGGCAGAGGACCTAGTCTACGTGATGACGAAGTTAATGTTTGAGTATCGAGATGATTTGGCATTGGCGTACCGCGCATTTAATATTGAAGAGGATAAGGCAGCGGCTGACCTTCCTCTGCAACTTCATCCTGGCTCGGAGCGCTATTATCGTGAGCGTGGTTTGATCCAGTAGGGGTGCCATCTCCGTTTTGAGTGGAGCGCCTTTACGGAATCCAACATCTGCTATTTTTAGGGCAGTGATGTCTGGTTCGATTCTGTTTTCTCATGAAAGGTCGATGTAAGTCGAGAATTGTTATTTGGGTCGAATTAGATTTTTGAATCGGCAGGAGGCTTCTGTTGTGAGGTCGTCTGGGTTGAAGGTTCTAATGGGACCGAAAATGTTAGACACCGGCCACACAGCACACATTCAAACGAATTTTGATCAAAAGGAGGACGGGTTTACTGTGCTGATACGGTGGTGTGGCGTCGCAATAATCCTAGCCCACTTGTTTGCCGGTAGATTTGGTGGATTAGTGACGCAGTCCGTCCATCCAACAATCATTGCTATATACTTATTCATCTTGTTTTTGGCGTTCGGGTTGCCGGCGCTTGAAAAGACGGGGCGGGGGCGTTTAATCGAATTGAGCAAATTGGTTACTGCCAGTTTGCCAGTTTTCTACGTCTACTATCGGCCTACTCTCCTCATCGGGGAATTTCCTTATCTTAATCCGCTCACGTCTTTTGATTGGATACTTGCCACGATAGCAATGGTAGGCATCGTGTTGGCGTCCTTACCATTAGCCCGCGGTTTTTTGAGTACTGCGTTCGCCCCACCAGGAGAGCCCGTGCAGGTTGGTGGTCAACGGGCACTTGTTGGGCGGCTTGGTGCGCTGCTTCGTTGGTTCGCTGTGGCGGTTATTCTCTATCACCTGGTGGCAGCGGCTGTTGGAGCTCCCGAAGTAATGAAGTTCCGTCCCACGCATGTGGCCATGTACGTTTCCATGATCTTCTTGGTCTATGGGATCACAAAAGACCGACAAACAGACCATATCCCTTGGTATGACTGGGCATTGTTCATGCTGTCTTGGATCCCCGTCCTCTACATTTATGGGAATTATAATTATGTAGTCGAACGCTATCCCTACATCACTGACCTGACCCCCATCGATTGGGTAGTTGCGATAATCGCAATTACGTTAGCAATGGAGTCGTGCCGACGTGCAATCGGCATCACCCTTGTCGCATTATTAGCCATTTTTTTGGTCCATGGTCTATTTGGGCCATATTTCCCTGGACCTCTCAACCAAGCCGCAGTCAGTCCGATGCGGTTTGTTGATCACTTGTTTCTTACGACACAAGGACTTTACGGCTCGATCACCGGGATTTCGGCGACTTATGTGCTGATGTTTGTACTTCTTGGTGCCGTGCTTGAACAAGCGCGCGGGGGAGATCTGTTTATGAACCTTGCTGCCGGACTGATGGGGAAGCAGCCGGGAGGGCCTGGCAAGGCTGCAGTCTTGGCGAGCGGATTATTTGGGTCTATCTCCGGCGCTGCGGTCGCAAACGTATACGCCACTGGTACATTTACAATTCCTCTGATGATCAAGACCGGATTTAAGCCACGCTTTGCTGCGGCCGTAGAAGCGGTTGCTTCCGCAAGTGGTCAATTAGTGCCTCCGATCATGGGTTCTGCGGCTTTCCTCATCGCAGATTTCACGGGTACTCCGTATATAGAAGTGGCGAAAGCAGCGGCTCTACCCGCCTTTTTATACTTGTTCGCCGTGTATTTCATGGTTCATTTGGAAACCAAAAAATTTGGTTTGCCCTCAATGGAACTAGATCTTGTGCGGAAAGCACGTAGGGAAGTTCGTTTAGATATTCATATGATGTTGGTTTTGGTCATCGTTGTTATTCTGCTTGTTGACCGAACGACCCCGTTTTATGCGGCATTTGCTGGGGTTATTTGTACAGTATTGGTTTCATTTTTACGATCGCGTACGCAACTTACCCTGCATGGTGTGCTGGATGCTTTCGAGGTTGGCGCGCGGCGCATCGCACCGATCGCTGCCGCACTCTTTATTGCTGCACTGGTGGTTGGCACGATCGAACTGAGCGGCCTTGGTCTCAGATTTACTTCAATACTGATAAATATTACCGGTGGAAATTTGTTGCTGACGTTGCTCTTAGTGATGGTCAGCTGCATCATTTTGGGTATGGGGTTGCCCACTTCAGCGGCCTACATGATCGTTGCTATTTTTGGGGCACCAGCTCTCATCAAACTTGGGATCGAACCGTTAGCGGCACATTTCTTTGTTTTCTACTACGCGATCATATCGGCCATCACGCCACCGGTAGCGGTAGCCGCTTATGCTGCTGCGACGATCGCTGGTACGCCATTGCAGAAAACAGGGTTGACCGCGATGAAGCTTGGAGCAGCTGTCTACTTGGTTCCATTTGTGATGGTTTACAGTCCGGCCTTGTTGTCGGTTGGTGGGGTGGGAGAAATCATCCAAGCATTTGTTACGGGAGTGGTGGGCGTAGTCGCTTTAGCGACAGCGGTGCAAGGGTTTCTAATTATTAGTTTGACGATACCCGAGCGGGTTTTGGCAGCTCTTGCCGCTGCATCTTTGTTACACGGTGATTGGCGTACCGATACTGTTGGCGCCGCAATTTTAGCGCTCATAGTTATTACGCAAATGTATCGATCGAAGCACGATCGTTCAGTTGGCTAAACCACAACAATAAAACGATTTGCGCCTTAGCTGAGGACGACCACCTATTATGGGTATTCTGCGTTATTCACGGCAGTGCCTTTTGTCCACACGCGCGGGAATATCGTATGATCCGACGTTTATTCGGCGTCTGGCTGGTTTTCCGGTGCGGCAGTGCGGAAGGTGTCCAATTCAAGACATTTTTTATTGATGCGAAGAATGGTTGGGTAGGTTGTAAGATCACAGTTAAATCGGCTGGCGTTAAATATTTGCGGTACCAAGCATGCATCTGCTAGGCCGGGAATATCGCCATGGCAAAATGAGCCAGTGTCTGGGTGGTCTACAAGCATTGCTTCTAACGCGCTTAGCCCAGTCGAGATCCAGTGCCTATACCAGTCCATCCGAGCGCTATCTTCCACGCCTAAAGTGTCGCTCAAATACTTCAATACCCGTAGGTTATTTAGAGGGTGGATATCGCAAGCGACCGATAAAGCGAGTGCTCGCACGCGAGCCCGAGCTTTCCGGCTTTTGGGGAGAAGCGGCGTTTCTGGATAGGATTCTTCGAGATATTCTATAATCGCGAGCGATTGAGTGATGTAGGTTGGGCCGTCCTGTAAGGTGGGAACCAAAGCCTGGGGGTTGATTGAGCGGTATGCGGTTCCAAATTGTTTGCCACCATCTCGGGTTAGGTGAACAGATTCAGACTCCCAGTCGAGCCTCTTAAGTTTTAGTGCGATACGGACGCGATACGCGGCTGAGGAACGAAAATAGCCGAAGAGTTTTAATGGCATTGTTTTGCTCTTAGTTGGGCGTTATTTCGCGCGGCATTTAACCCTGTTCTCATTTATAAAACTGATTAGGGCTATACAAACCGCCGGTATGCCGCGCAGTAAAATGCCGACCCCATTCCCAGCTTCCCAAAACACCAACACTATAGCTCGTGAACTGCAGGTGAATTGTACGGTAGCTACTTGATGATTTTTCTCTTATAGGCGTCCAAGTCAAACATTTTGGTATTTTGATAGATACCCAAACGGACCAGCAATCGTTTGTAATTTGGAAGGAAAAATTTATATGGCCGATCTTGAGGTAAACATGGATGGTGGGATTGCAACATTGACCATGAACAGACCGGAGGTGCGTAACGCCCTATCGATGGAAATGCGGCAATCATTAGATGAAAACCCTACACCAACTTGAATTGGACGATAACGTACGATGTGTTGTGCTTACTGGTGCGGGCGATCATTTCATGGCTGGGGGAGATGTGCGGCAAATGCATGATTACATTAGCAGTCATGAAGGTAAAGAAATCCAGAGGTATTTTCTTCACCGTATTCATGATCTGCATCCGATCATGTTTTCTATGCGGCGGATGTAAAAGCCGATCGTTGCGAAGGTTCGGGGGGCAGCCGCAGGTGCGGGTGTTTTTCTTGCCTCAGTATGTGATCTAGTAATTGCTGAAGAGGATTTTTTTTACGTTGGCCTACTGTCATATCGGAACTACTCCAGATGGCCCCTCTTCTTTTCATTTGCCAAGAGCTATTGGCATAAAGCGAACCCTTGAAATGACGCTTCTCGGTGACCGCTACACCGCACGTCAAATGTCGGATATGGGGCTGGTAAATTTTGTTGTAGCGCCAGGGGATCTAGAGCAGGAAAGTGATAATCTTGTTCAACGTCTGCCCCATGGGGCTACCCATGTATACGGGATGGCCAAAAAATTAATGTATCGGAGTTTAGAGAACGAGTTTGAGTCTCAATTACAACTTGAGAGTGAATGTTTCGCTGATTGCGCTGGTCGCGATGATTACCGTGAGGGGGTGGCTGCGTTTGTTGAGAAGCGTAAAGCGAGCTTCACCGGGGAATGATCGAACAGCAGGTGTGCGGCGGACGGCTACTCCGATGCATTCATGGCATCCTAAGTCTTGCCATACGTGGAAATATAAAGGCTAGTCCAATAAAAATGCTGTATCGCTAGCAGATTAGGCAAGAGTCTAGGATCCTATGATATGACGTTTGCCGTTGTGTTTGGCCAAGTGGGGGATATTTGTTTGCACTCCAATTCGACTTCCTATCGGAAGTCTTCGGTGTGAGGAGCTGAGGCTATGACGAGCGATGAAAATCATCAGTGGAGACTGGCACGCAGACCTATCGGAAACATCCAGGACGGGGATCTCGTTTGGGACCAAGAATCTATCCCAAGCCCAAACGATGGAGAGGTGCTTGTTCGTACGATTTATCTCTCTCTAGATCCGACCAACCGCATCTGGATGAGTGATATGGATCAATACATGCCACCTGTCAAAATAGGTGAAGTCATGCGGGGTGGCGCCATGGGGGAGGTCCTCGAAACGAAGCATCCGGGTTACAAAGTGGGTGATATTGTGACTGGGTTATTGGGTTGGCAGACATATTCAACGGTGCATGGGGATAATATCCGTATGTCTATCCCTCACCAGAAAGGTACTCCGCTGCCAGCCTGGATGAGTGTATTGGGACTTACCGGAGTAACGGCCTATTTTGGGATGCTTGACATCTGCGAACCCAGACGAGGAGAAACGCTTGTCGTCACCGGTGCAGCTGGGGCCGTTGGCTCCATTGCTGGACAGATAGGTAAAATAAAGGGACTACGTGTGGTTGGGATTTCGGGCACGGACGCCAAATGTTTGTGGCTTAAAGAAAAGTGTGGATTTGACGCTACGATAAATTACAGATCTGCTGATGTTAGTGCTGCTCTGCGTACGAGCTGCCCAGACGGGATAGACTGTGTCTTCGAGAATGTTGGTGGCTCTGTCTTCGATGAAATACTTAGCCAAATTAACCTAAGGGCTCGGGTCGCGCTGTGTGGGCTGATCGGGCAATACAATGCGACTGAGGCGGTGCCGGGTCCCTATAGATTTGCTAATGTCTTGATGAAGCGCGCACGCATAGAGGGCTTTATAGTCAGCGATTTTGCGAAACGTTGGGGTGAAGCGATTAAGGAGCTTTCTACCTGGTTGGCAGACGGAAAATTGACGTATAAGGTCGACATCGTAGACGGTCTCCAGAATGCCCCGACTGCCGTTAAAAAACTATTCGACGGTTCGAATGACGGCAAACTGTTAGTACGTGTTGCAGCCGAACCCTAAGTAAGGCTATTTGTTGGGGGCAAGGCGTGTCTAAAAGGCTGAATCTGGTTAACTTCCACCCCTTCTCTCCTTGGTGTAGGATGCGGTCCGCTACCCCTTCTGGATGGTTTTACTGGAGTGCTAAGATTTCGTATGAGGGGCGATAGATGAGTGAACCAAGACCCAAGATCGTGCCCACGGCAGAGCCGTTAATGGCGGGCAAAAGGGGACTGATCATGGGAGTTGCGAACGATCGTTCTCTTGCCTGGGGTATCGCGCGTTCGGTCGCTGAGCACGGCGCAGAACTTGCATTTACATACCAGGGTGAGGCGTTGGCCCGTCGTGTCGGGCCACTCGCTGAATCACTTGGCTCGAATGTTGTGTTGCCATGTGACGTCAACGATGATGAGGCGCTGGATACAGTATTCGATGACATTGCCGGGCGTTGGGATGGTTTGGATTTTTTGGTCCACGCGATCGCTTTTTCCGACAAAGAAGAGCTGAAAGGTCGTTACGTTGATACTAGTCCCGGAAATTTTGCGCAGACAATGCAAGTTTCGTGTTACTCGTTTACAGCGATTTGTCGGCGTGCAGCTGCATTGATGCGGGAGGGTAGCAGTTTGTTGACTCTGACCTATTATGGAGCTGAGAGAGTTATCCCGCATTACAATGTGATGGGAGTAGCTAAGGCTGCGCTGGAGGCAAGTGTGCGTTATTTGGCGGCAGATTTGGGTGGGGACGGTATTCGCGTAAATGCGATTTCGGCTGGACCAATTAAAACACTGGCGGCAAGCGGGGTCGGGGATTTTCGTTACATTCTGAAATGGAATGAGTTGAATTCACCGCTGCAGCGCAACGTCACAATCGAGGACGTGGGGGGAGCAGCTTTGTACTTGTTAAGTGATCTGAGTTCCGGGGTGACCGGTGAAGTGCACCACGTTGATTCAGGCTATCATGTGGTTGGCATGAAGAGACCCGACGCGCCCGACATTTCTACGGTGTAGTGGGCGAATGCCAGGCAATAGCTTTGGACAGGCCTTTCGATTCACTACCTGGGGTGAAAGCCATGGACCCGAAATAGGTTGTGTCATTGATGGAGTGCCACCTCGTCTTACACTCTCTGAAACAGACATTCAACATTGGCTAGACCGTCGCCGGCCAGGCCAATCTCGATTTACTACACAACGACGCGAAGCCGACGTGGTCCAAATTGTTTCGGGTGTTTTTGATGGCGTGACGACCGGGACACCCATCGGGCTTGTCATTGAAAATACGGACCAGCGGCCGCGTGACTATAGTGAAATCGCGGAGAAATTCCGTCCGTCCCATGCTGATTACACCTACTCGAAAAAATATGGTGTGCGCGATTATCGAGGTGGTGGTAGGGCGAGTGCGCGTGAAACGGCAATGCGTGTTGCTGCTGGTGCGGTCGCCCGCAAAGTGATCGGAGATGACGTAACGGTTCGGGGGGCATTGATTCAAATTGGCGAACAGCCGATCGACCGATCAGAATGGGATTGGGCGGAGGTTGAACGGAACCCATTCTGGTGCCCAGATGTGAAGACTTTAGCGAAATGGGAGACAACGCTTGAAGCGGTCCGCAAAGACGGGCTTTCGCTTGGTGCAGTGATCGAGATCGTAGCGAGTGGTGTTCCGGTGGGACTTGGCGAGCCAGTCTACGACAAATTGGATGGAGATCTTGCGAGGGGCATGATGACGATAAACGCGGTCAAAGGGGTAGAAATAGGGGCGGGCTTTGCAACTGCTGCTATGACCGGGGAACAAAATGCCGACGAAATGCGTGCGGGTACAGATGGTAAGCCGCGGTTTCTCAGTAACAATGCGGGCGGTGTGCTTGGTGGTTTGAGTACAGGTCAGGATGTAGTAGTGCGGTTTGCAGTCAAGCCAACGAGTTCAATTTTAAGGCCTATGCGTACAATAGACGATCGTGGCCGGGATACTGAAATTGTGACCCGGGGCCGCCATGATCCTTGTGTTGGCATCCGTGCTGTGCCAGTAGGAGAGGCCATGATGGCGTGTGTTCTCGCTGACCATATGATTCGCCATCGAGGCCAGATCGGCGCTTTCTCCTAATGTCGGTCTAGTTCAGACTCATTGACTATGGAAAGTTAATTCTCTGCGTGGAACGTCGTTCAGCACTTTCGACGCGCTTTATTGCTTAGTGAATGTTTCTCTTTGCACGTCAATAAGTACGGTTCCGTGAAATGAAACTGATGGGCGTTTAGCGTCGAATAACCCAGTTATAAAAGCCTGAAAAAACTAATATCAGCAACGCCAAGGCAGCACCATCCATCAGATAAGGTCCCCAGACCCCCAAAATGCGCCCGCTATGAAGATCGAGGATAACCCTTTCCCATGGCAGGCCGCGACCTCGGTATGCCCGCAACACATCATCTCCGATTGCTTTAGGTGTTGCGATCGTTTCTGTCCAATTAGGCACTCGATCGGCTTGTCGCCAGATTAAAAAGTCGGGATCGGTCGAAAAGATGCCCCTAGGAGTATCGATATAGGTGCTGCTCTCACGCCAACCTAGACGAAGAATTTTAGCCGGAAGGTTAACAATTTGTTCAATCAATCTTCCATTCGGGTCGAAGAGGTACAGGATGTCCTCGGTTGCGACGGCAAATATCCCCTGTGTCTGAAGTGCGCCCCTCACGAAGCCCGTGCGTTCGAAAATAAGTGTGCTGTTCAGAAAAAGGTGTCCATCCAGTTCGGTTATCCAATGCGTGCCAACCCGATAGCTTACTGGGGCGTTTTTTGGGGCAATGCCATACCAATCGAGCAGCCATTCGGTAGCGATATATCGTTGGTCGAGAGCCAATCGCTCCGCATGGTTTAGCGCTATGCCGGTGACCAGAAGTATCAAGAACAAGAGAGCAGCGGCAACGCCCAAACGGCCGTGCCAACGAAGAACGGAATACGCAAGTTGAATGCGTCGCCGATTAAACATTCTTCCCTTGCGATTAGTCTGGGCTAATTTGCTCATGAAGATACAGCGCCAGGCGCGATAGCCGAGTCAGAGCACTTACCGATAAGGTGGCGCCTGAAATGCCGTCGATTGAACGGCTGAGTCGGTGATTTTCGACTAGCCGCGCTCCTATAAATTGGTCTGTAAAAAATGAATGCCGCACTTCCCAACCGCGACTTTCACGGTAGATTAGCACGGTGACGCGTTCAATGTGCCCATCGTTGATGACGATACCTGTCGTTATAGGCTTGACCTTCCCGATTTCTTCCAGGATCCATGCGCTCCGAGTGCTTTGGGTCCAGTAACGTATACGCCTGGGGCCTTTACTGTGGGTCATTATTGCACGGGTATCTGCCCGGAGGCCTTTTGTGATCCACAATACTTTTGGTTCGGGGACAGCGTTGGCAAATACCTCCACAAGGAAATCCTGTGGTGCCAAGTAAACTTGATCAGCCACCGTCGATGTGGGCCAGACACATAACATGGTTAATAGGGTGAGCGAATGAAGATAAATTTTGTAACGAGCTATCATGTCCAATGGCCGAGAATAAGGACAGGCCAGAAAGGGCCCTTCCTATGATCCATTATCTACTGTCGGAAATTTAGAACTGCCAACCGAGACCAACATTTAGGCGATCGTCCCCAGAATCTTCCTGAAGGCTGACCTGATTGTAGTCGGCCTTGATTACAACATCAGGATGTATCCAATAATTGAATCCAATATCAAATTCTTGTTCCTCGCTGTCGGTGTTATCACCAGCTTGACTATCGAATTTTCCATAGCGTGTGAATATGCCGAGCACCGCATCGCCGTTGGCGCCCATACCGGGAAGTGTGAACCGATAGGATGGTTCAATGTAGTAACCCCATTGATTGTCACGGCCAAAAGACGCAGGTCCAACGCTCGTTGCACCGCCGTCCATGTCCCATGCCGCATATAGGGCCCTCAGACCCCAGCTACCCATACGGATGTCGGCATTGACCGTATACAACCAGGCGTCGATGTCTGCCCTAGTATCGTCTCCCGCGATGTCTGTGTTCTGTGTAAGATCAGACTGGTATTGTAAGGAGGCGGCCAGGCTGACACCTGGCATGCCATTCCATTTAATACGGCCCGTCACAGCGGGGTCTGTCGCGACCGCTTCAGCCACCTTTTGGCGGCCGCTCCGAACGCGGAAGGCGTTGTTGCCGGTGACAGGTGTTTGCAGTCCAGAGTGAACGAACAAGTCGTAGCCCAGTCCGTTACCTATTGCTCCATTTGCTCCGACGCCTGCTTCCCACCAGGTGCTGGGGATAATCTCAGCCTCAACACGGTTGCGCTCGACACCGAAGAATGTCGGTGGTTCATGAGTCTCGTTTAGTAATCCTACTGGAACTAGATGAACACCACCATAAATGCGCTGTTCTTTGCCAACATCCCATTCGATAAAGGCTTGCTCCAATTCGATGTCCCCCGGTTGTCCTTCACCGGCGAGAGCATGTTCAAGTTCGAGCTCCGATTGGAGACGAAGTTTGTCGTTGAATTCGTATTCCGTAAAGAAAACAAACCGATGAACATCAATTTGCTGAGTATCGCCGGCATTGTAATGAAGTTCACCATAACCGCCCCAGTGCAATCGGTCATCGCCGCCTTTACCAGCGGCTTGTTCGATCATTTCTCCGGCGGCTTCCACCTTTTGGTCGGTCTCACTGATTTTTGCCTGAAGTGCTTCAATCGTCGCCTGTTGTTCCTGAATGATCTTCCACATTTCCTCAGCACTTGGTGTTTGGGCACTTGCCTGACTGACAGCAATTACACTGCCTAAGAAAGATGCCATAAGTGCCGGTCGTAAAGTTTCTGGCGATGCACCCATTTTCTGTTTTTCTTTCTATGGCCGGGGCTTTGATGGTGGTTTTTGGGGCCGGAGCGACTCATGCAGCGAAGCTTAGTTTTAGAAATGAATATTAGCGTTACTAATAATGCGAGGCACCCGCAATGAGAATCAGTCCTGTTTTCAGTGGGAATGCGTCTTAACCGCATAATTTCAGCGAGATGTGTTAAATTTACCACGGAATGTTCGGCAGGCACCTTTGTCCACACACTAGCTGCGCAGAGAGCGGAAAACCCTGTCTACTGGAGGAACTGTTCTATCACCGTGGTATAGGATTTTGCTGTTGTGTTAACGGACGTGGGTTGGTGTACCACTATTGGATAACTAGCACGATTATCTTTTGGGGCATCTGGTTTCGTCGGGCATGTCGAAGGGTGGTACATGGGACGAAAGCTGTGCAGCGATAAGGAATTCGACATTCCCTCGCGGGCCGGTTATTGGGCTCCTTTCTATTCCCAAGACAGTCCACTCCCGTTGCGTACCCAACCATGCCTCGATTTTTTGACAGACGATGGTGTGGACCGCTGGGTCCCGCACTACACCACCTTTCCCGACTTGGTGTCGTTCTGCCTCAAACTGCGGTTTGATTAACGCTATCAATTTAGCTCCAGGCTGGGCGCGCTGAAGGGGGGCTGGTAAAACCTTGGTCAAGCTAATGAAACTAGCATCGCAGGTAATCAACCCTA
Organism: Alphaproteobacteria bacterium MarineAlpha9_Bin6; assembly: GCA_002937585.1. GTDB lineage: Bacteria > Pseudomonadota > Alphaproteobacteria > UBA7887 > UBA7887. Next base: position 42,279 of record PTKE01000005.1, read on the forward strand.
CTCGTTCCGGTACTTGGTTGGGATCTAAATAACGGGCATTAACGCGCTCGCGAACTATTACCCGAGGATCATTGCGGAGTCGCCAATCAAGCTGACCGTACCCGCTGTCGACTGCATAAACTTTGATTGCACCGCGTGTTAACAACACATCCGTAAAGCCGCCGGCGGATGCGCCAATATCGAGGCATATTGCGCCTCGGGGTACGATTTTGAAATGATCGAGAGCGTGCGCGAGCTTTATTCCACCGCGTGATGCCCATGGGTGCGGTCGACCGCGGATTATGAGGTTTATATTAGATTCTACTCGTTGGCCTGGCTTGTCGAGCCGTGTTTCCCCCCGAAACACTAACCCGGCCATAATTGATGCTCTTGCCTGAGACCGACTGGTCGCGAAGCCGCGGGTGACCAAAAGGTCATCAAGGCGAGGTTTGTCACGATTTGCCATCTTTGCTTGTCTATCCGTGTGGCAGTCTCCATAGAACTCAAATTTTTGCTGTCGATACCAAGTTTAATGACTGCGAGAAACAACGAATTGCGCAACATCTCGTAGCATCTCGGCGCGGCCATTAAAGTGTGCGAGGCAGGCAATTGACTGCTCAATTAAGGTCTGAGCCTTGGAGCGAGCCTCCGCGACACCAAGCAATGATACAAAAGTAGCTTTACCAGCATCATCATCTTTTCGGACACTCTTGCCAATTTTGTCTTGGTTTCCCTCAACATCAAGTAAATCGTCTGTTATTTGGAAGGCTAGGCCGAGCGCCTGGGCATACCCTGCTAAAGCCGCTCGGTCTTTTGAGGTTGCCGACCCCAGGATTGTTCCTGCTTCCACACAAAATCCAAATAATGATCCGGTCTTGAGTTGTTGAAGTCGGGTAATTTCAGAAAGGTTGAGGGAGTGATTTTCGGCATGCAGATCGATCGCTTGGCCACCAATCATCCCAGCCATGCCCGCAGCTTGTGCAAGTCCATGACTTAGTTGAGAACGAATTTCAGAGTCAATTTTAGTGTCCGGCCGGTTCAATATCTCGAAGGCAAGTGTAAGCAAACCATCACCTGCAAGGATCGCTGTAGCCTCCCCGAAGATCTTATGGTTAGTCGGCTCACCGCGCCTCAGGTCGTCATTATCCATTGCTGGCAAATCGTCATGTACTAAAGAATAACAATGGATTAACTCGACGGCTGCCGCTACTCGCACCGACTGCCTCGTGGGTACGTTAAACATAGCCGCGCTTTCCATCAAAAGAAACGGCCGCAAGCGTTTCCCCCCGCCGAGGGCTGAATATTGCATGGAGTCTGATAAAGTTGAAAGCGCTCCCTGATCGACTGGTATCAGCACGGTCAGTTCTTTTTGGACGGTTTTAGCAACCGCTACCATCTTTTCATCGAGTTTCCTCAAAACGGTGGATCATTCTCGGTCCCGACGGATTCTTCGGTAACGGCACCGTCCGCGCCCAGCTTAATTTTGCTGACTTTCTCCTGAGCTTCACGCAGTTTTGTATCGCAGTGCTGCTTGAGTGCTGCGCCGCGTTCATACGCTTGGATCGCACCATCGAGGTCAATTTCTCCACTTTCGATTCGACGTACGATTTCCTCAAGCTCACCGAGTGCTTCTTCAAAAGTCATCTTGGAAATTTTAGAGGCTGTGTCCTTTTGAGCCATGATCCATCTTCCGTCCCGATGCTTCGTCGAGTGCAATGACCAAGTGTACGGATGTGAGAACCTTCAGACAAGCCAGCACAAATTCATCGGCTGTTTCTGTTATGAACACTGCCTCTCGCTATTCCACTGTCCAATTAGGTGCACGTTTTTCAGCGAATGCCTTTGGCCCTTCTACGAAGTCGGCGCTGTCGTACAGTGACTGCACGGCCGGGTAAACAGAGTCTATTGCATCTTTAAGTAATGGTTTGTCCAGGCCTCGGTACACGGCCTGTTTAGAGGCACGTAGCGACATGGGGGAGCACTCCAATATCATTTCTGCCCACTGCTTAGATGTGGCCATAAGACCCGCCTGGGTAGTTACTTCGTTTACGAAACCTAATTCCTTTCCTTCTTTTGCTGTGACCCGACGTCCGGTCAAAATCATTCCTAGTGCCTGTTTTTGGGGGATCATGCGAGGCAGGCGATGCAGACCGCCGGCTAAGGCCGCTAGACCCACTCGCGGCTCGGGTAGAGCGAAGACCGCATTGTCGGAAGCGATAATCAGATCACAGGCGAGTGCAATCTCAAATCCACCGCCCATAGCGTAACCATTGACCGCTGCTATCACCGGCTTTTCTAGATCAAAGCGTTGCGTCAAGCCGCCGAAACCGCTTGCTGGCCGTTCGCGTGATCCCCCTGCAGCTTGGTATTTGAGGTCGTTACCTGCGCTAAACGCTTTGTCGCCTGCACCAGTGATAATGGCGACCCATTGTTTTGGATCGGCTGCGAAATCGTTAAACACCGAGTCGAATTCGAAATGCGCGGGCGGATGTAGTGCGTTGTATACGGCCGGGCGGTTGATGGTGATGACGGTCAGTTTTGCTTCCCGTTCAACTGTCAGAAATTCATAGTCTGGCATAATGTTCTCTCTGGATAGATAAAGGCCAATGTTCGAAACAGTATTCGGTTTTCAGGGCAGGTCTTCCGATATGACACTCGACTGAAGTTTCTATATAACGAAGTAAGATCTGCGTTTGATTTCCACTTTGTGTACTATTTTACGTGGAATACGCACCGAAAAAAAAGATGGGATGACGGCATCATTCAATCGAAAAAAAGCATTGACCTAATTTCAATGCTCTCACGCGGTACTGCTTCGGCCGAAGTGTCTGGGTATTTAAATGAGCCGTGAGCAGTCCATCGAGCTGTCCCATCGGTAAGGGAATCATAACATTTCAGCAGTACAATCTCATCGCACATTAGCTTAGGGAAAAAATACCAGCGTTGGGTCGGGTTAAAGGCAAGATTGTAGATACGGCCAATGCGTTTATTTGGATAGTGCCGTTCCGCTACGATTAGATCATCGTCTCGAATAGCAGCGTATTCGCAAATTGCGAGTGGCGCAGTTTGCACTGGTTCGCGAATTGCGCGCCATACATTAACCGATCCAAAACGCTTTTTTAGCCGTGCTTTTGCTTCTTTGGCTGGCAATAGATCCCGCACTCTCTGTTCGGCAGAAGCGATGGTGAAGTCATTGTGGACAATCGCTGCCGGAGGGCGGGCATTTTTTTTTGTAAGTGCATTGTTATCGTCAATCCGACGAGTGTGATCGAAGATTAATGCTTTGGCAGCGCCGGTAACTTTTTTTAGCAAGTTCTCCATCTCTGGGTAATAGATCTGTTGAACCTCATCGTCGTTATAAAAGTCGGATACCTCCGTGCCTTGTCGCATGAGTGCAAAGCCTTCGCGGTCTAGATCGAACCGATTAGCTTGCAACCGTCCATTGCGAATGAAGACGTCTCGACGCACAAAGTTGCCGGTTCGTTTATCTAGTCCCTCACCAATGGAATTGACTAGGGCGACCGGCGCAGTGTTATTGTCGCGACAAAACTCAAGTTCAGCATTTACACCTGCTATGTTATTTTCAGCTGCCACGTTTTGCATGTGTATATCCTTGTGAATGTTCCAGCGCCGGCTCGAGAATTCTTTATAAGCTATTTACACTTCCGTGGTATTTTTTGTGATAAGTCACTAGGTGCGCTAAACGGCCGTTGTGTGGTCTCTATTTTGGGCTGGCGCGGAGTTATGCGCGCACAATCCATTATGCACAAAGCTAGCCCGCGAACAGCAACGCAAGCGCAATAGATATCGTATTTTCTGGCAATAACGGCTCTTGCTGACACATTTAACAGGCCCAAATCCGGCTGTTCTCGATCATATATCCTGGAGTTTTTGGTAACAGCTTGCTTGGTTGGCAGGAAGCGACTAAGGCTCCTCTATGGATGGACACTGATTACAAAAGGCGGTCCGCGGACTGGGATAGGAGAGCCTATGGCTAATATGCTGCATCACTGGATTAACGGTCAGAAGGTTAAAGCTGCTAACGGCAATCTCGGGCAAATTTTTAATCCAGCGACCGGTGAGGTCGCGTCTCAGGTTCCGTTTGCTAGCACTAAACAGGTTGGGGACGCGATTGCTTCTGCTCAGGCGGCGCTACCTGCATGGTCCGCCACTCCACCGATTCAGCGCGCGCGCGTAATGTTTCGATTTAAGGCCTTGCTCGAGGAGAATATTGATGAAATTGCTACTTTGGTTTCATCCGAACATGGCAAAATTCTCGATGATGCGCGTGGGTCAACCACGCGCGGCCTTGAGGTGGTGGAATTTGCATGTGGCATACCACACCTCCTCAAAGGCGAGTTCACCGAGCAAGTTGGGACTAATGTTGACTCATACTCTATCCGCCAGCCCGTAGGGGTATGTGTTGGTATTACACCATTCAATTTTCCGGCCATGATCCCGTTGTGGATGTTTCCGCTTGCAGTTGCTTGCGGAAACACCTTTGTACTCAAACCATCCGAAAAGGATCCGTCATGTCCGCTGCGCCTCGCAGAATTGTTTAAGGAGGCGGGAGGGCCGGATGGGGTTCTGAACGTCATCAATGGCGATAAACTAGCGGTTGATGCTTTGCTCACGGACCCTCGGGTTGATGCGGTAAGCTTCGTTGGCTCGACGCCTATTGCAGAATATGTATATGCGACAGCAGCAGCGAACGGTAAGCGGGTACAGGCCCTGGGTGGCGCAAAAAATCATATGGTTGTTATGCCTGATGCTGATTTCGATCAGGCTACAGATGCTTTGATGGGCGCGGCGTACGGATCCGCCGGGGAACGTTGTATGGCAGTGTCGGTAGCTGTTGCGGTCGGTGAATCAGCACTACCATTGATCAAAAAATTAACACCCCGGGTCCAAAGCCTTAAAATTGGGCCCTATACAGATCCTGATGCAGAAATGGGCCCAGTAGTGAGTGCACAAGCACTTGAACGGATTAAGGGGCTCGTTGACTCTGGGGTTTCGCAGGGCGCTGAGTTAGTTGTTGACGGTCGCGAAACAACTTTGCAGGGCTATGAAGAAGGGTTTTTCCTCGGTGGCTGTCTCTTTGATAAAGTAACGCCCGAGATGGATATTTATCGTGAGGAAATCTTTGGCCCGGTTTTGTCTGTCGTGCGTGTGCCGGATTATGAGAGTGCTTTGCAACTTGTGTGTGACAATCCCTATGGAAATGGCGCTGCGATATTCACTCGTGATGGTGATGCCGCACGAGATTTCACTAAGCGTTCCAATATAGGTATGGTTGGGGTTAATGTTCCGATTCCTGTGCCCGTCGCTTACCACAGTTTCGGTGGGTGGAAGCGATCCATGTTTGGAAGTTCAAACACTCACGGGATGGATGGCGTTCGTTTTTACACTCGGATTAAAACCGTTACGGCTAGGTGGCCATCCGGAATTCGTCAAGGTGCGGATTTTTCAATTCCGACATTAAAATAAGGCTGCCGTAACACGGCCGTGTTGTATTGCTCGGATTTGCCAAAATGACCGATGGGCCAGTTGCCATTTATCAAGGGTAGATCCGGACAGGTGTGCTCCGACCGGATCCAGTATAGGAGCTGGCTGCCTAAAGGTTCCAAATTTTGTATGAAAGCCTCCGAGGTTATCGCCTGTCTGGAAAGCCACGATTTTCACTTCTCGCTCGAGTGGGGCTCAAACGGGGTGTGCCAGTGCCCAAGGGTATTTATCTGTTTGGTGGTGTTGGGCGGGGTAAGACCGGGTCAATGGATCTGTTCTACGCGGCAGCGCTAGCCAGCCCGAAACGTCGGGCTCATTTTCAAGTGTTCATGCTCGAAATGCATCGGTGGATTGACTATTGGCGTAAAAATGGTGGAACCAAAGACGGCGAAGCTGACCCAATTTTCTCGCTGGTGGCAAATTTGGCGTCCAAAGCTTTTCTTTTGTGTTTCGACGAATTCGAAGTTCGTGATGTGGGGGATGTCCTGATTATGCGTTATTTGTCTTCCGCTCTTTGGGGTCACAACGTGCTGGTCGTGATGACATTTAATTGGTCTCCAGATGACATTTATCTTAATTGATTGTAACGAGAATTGTTCTTTCCCTTCATAGATATACTTGAAGATCGAATTGATCTTATTGAATTGGGTTTGGGACTCGACTGTCGAGTGCGCAGTTGGCGGCAAATACAAGTCTATTTTATGCCGCTTTAGGGTTCGGCAAACTTTTTCATGAGCGATGGTGTTCACGAACTGATTGGTGACGTCGACGTAATTACTGAAACGCTCATTGTGGATGGTCGAACACTTAAAGTTCTTGGGATTAATCAGGGTGTGCTTTGGTTTACTTTCGGAGGGATGTGCGATCAGTCGCTGGGGGCCGCAGACTACCTTGCACTTGCTGTGCGATATCACACCTTATTATTGTCCAACATTCCCGTAATGACGCTAGAACAACGGAATGAGGCTAAACGTTTTGCGACTCTGATAGATATTCTTTACGAGCACAATGTTAAGTTCGTGTGCAATGCCGCAGCAGTTCCCAAAGCACTTTATCCTTCTGGGAATGTCGCCCTTGAGTTCACTCGAACTGCGTCGCGACTACGCAAAATGTACACCGCGCAGTATTTAACTCGCACCCAAGTGGCATAATAGAACCCACGTGCGGACCTTGCCGGGTCTCAACAATTTGTCTACCTAGCAACAATTAACAACTGCACGCCCTTGGGAGGGTAGACCATGGCTCGTAACAAAATCGCACTTATAGGTGCGGGCAATATTGGTGGCACACTCGCACATCTTGCTGGATTGAAGGAACTTGGCGATGTGGTGCTATTCGATATCGTTAAAGGAGTGCCGCAAGGAAAGGCCCTTGACATCGTGGAAGCTTCTCCGGTTGAAGGGTTTGATGCAAAATTTTTAGGTGTGAACAGCTATCGTCCAATTCGTGGGACGGATTTGGTGATTGTCACAGCTGGAATACCTCGCAAACCTGGAATGAGTCGCGACGATTTGATAGGTATTAATACTGGAGTCATGGAGGCGGTGGGCGCTGGCATAAAAGCAAATTGCCCTGGAGCATTTGTGATATGCATCACGAACCCGCTTGACGCCATGGTATGGGCACTGCGCGAAGCGAGTGGGTTACCTCATCACAAAGTTGTGGGAATGGCGGGGATCCTTGATTCGGCTAGGTTTCGTTATTTTTTGGCTGAAGAGATGGATATCTCCGTTAGAGATGTGACAGCGTTCGTGCTCGGCGGACATGGGGACACTATGGTGCCGTTGGTGCGTTACTCGACTGTGTCGGGTATCCCGTTGCCTGATCTGGTGAAGATGGGGTGGATATCGAAGTCGCGGTTGGGCGAAATTGTCCAACGCACCCGCGATGGTGGTGCCGAAATAGTGGGTCTGTTACAGGCCGGCTCAGCTTTCTATGCCCCTGCGTCGGCGGCTATTGAAATGGCTGAGTCGTACCTCAAGGATAAGAAGCGTGTGTTGACGTGTGCAGCTTATCTCAATGGGCAATATGGTGTGCGGGGCCTTTATGTGGGCGTGCCGGTGGTGATAGGGATAAAAGGGGTTGAGCGGATCGTGGAAATTTCGCTTAGCAAAAGTGAGAATGCCCAGTTCCAGAAATCAGTAGCATCGGTGCGGGCCTCAGTCGCTGCGGTAAAGAAAACACGCAAGAATCAAACAAATAAAAGATAGCGATCGTGCGGATGGGTCAGTTAAGCGAAAGTTGAGATGAATATTCACGAATATCAAGCGAAGGCCATTCTAAGGAAATTCGGCGTTGCCGTGCCGCGAGGCCGTGTTGCCTATACTACAGTAGAGGCGGAAGAGGTAGCTCAGGAACTCGGGGGTCCTGCATGGGTGGTCAAGGCTCAAATCCACGCTGGGGGCCGTGGCAAGGGTGGCGGCGTCAAGCTTTGCACAACAGTTCAAGAGGTTGTTGATGCGGCTAAGGCAATGATAGGGATGAACTTAGTAACCCATCAGACGGGGGCTGATGGCAAAGAAGTCAAACGGGTTTACATAGAGGACGGATGTGAAATTGCGCGCGAGCTATACCTTGGTGTGTTGCTTGATCGTGCGAATAGTCGCTTGGCGGTTATAGGTTCAGCGGAAGGTGGAATGGACATTGAGGAAGTGGTGGGCACCGCCCCCGAAAAGATTCTTCGCGCAACCATAGACCCCGCAACCGGGCTGCTTCCTCATCATGCGCGCAATCTGGCATTTGGGTTGGGTCTAAATGGAAAACAGGCCCTTGATGCCGTCAAATTTATTGGCGGAGTTTATGACGCATTCACTGCTACTGACGCGAACCTAGTTGAAATTAACCCAATGGTAGTAACGAGAAGTAATGAGTTGTTAGCGCTCGACGCGAAAATGAACTTTGATGACAATGCCCTCTTCCGTCATCCTGAACTTGCCGAGTTGCGTGATGAGAATGAAGAGGATCCGCGTGAGCGGGAGGCCCGGCGTTATGATCTCAGCTATATCAAGCTCGATGGTAACATAGGCTGCATGGTCAATGGTGCTGGTTTAGCCATGGCGACGATGGACATTATAAAACTCTACGGCGGAAAACCCGCTAATTTTCTTGACGTTGGAGGGGGCGCTACTGGGGAAAGGGTGACCAAGGCGTTTAAGATCATCCTTTCAGACCCTGATGTTGAAGGGGTGCTGGTGAATATTTTTGGAGGCATAATGCGTTGTGATGTGATTGCCGAGGGTATTGTCGCAGCAGCGCGTGAAGTTAGTGTTCGCGTCCCTTTGGTGGTCAGGTTGGAAGGCACTAATGTGGACTTAGGTAAGAACATACTTGCCAAATCAGGTTTATCGCTCGTGACTGCAGACCATCTAGCTGATGCCGCGAAAAAAGTGGTAAAGGCGGTTATGGTGGGACTCTGATGGCCGCGCTTGTTGATTCGTCAACCACAGTAATTTGCCAGGGTTTTACTGGACGCCAGGGAACATTTCATTGTGACCAGGCAATTGCATATGGCACCAAAATGGTTGGTGGTGTGACACCAGGTAAGGGAGGTAGCACGCATCTTGATTTGCCGATTTTTAATACCGTTCATGAAGCGGTCGTGAGGACGGGTGCAAATGCCACAGTGATCTATGTTCCGCCTGCTTACGCGGCTGATGCAATTTTGGAGGCAATCGATTCCGGGATCGAATTGGCGGTCTGCATTACTGAGGGTATTCCTGTCGCCGATATGATTAGGGTCAAGCGGGTTCTGTATGGCTCCAAGACTCGACTGATTGGGCCAAATTGCCCTGGTATCATTACGCCTGATCAGTGCAAGATCGGTATTATGCCGGGGCATATTCATGCTGCTGGAAAAATAGGCATTATTTCGCGCTCAGGTACACTGACTTATGAGGCTGTAGCGCAGACTACCGCGGCGGGACTTGGGCAGAGCACTTGTATTGGCATAGGAGGTGACCCCGTTAACGGCACTAATTTCGTAGATTGCATGGAGCTATTTATTAGCGATCCGGAGACGGAAGGTATCATCATGATTGGTGAAATTGGAGGCACGGCCGAGGAGGAGGCGGGAGAATTTTTGATCCGGTCAGGTAATGTCAAGCCGGTTGTCAGTTTTATAGCGGGTGTTAGTGCCCCCCCGGGTCGCCAAATGGGCCATGCTGGAGCCATTGTTTCGGGTGGAACGGGTGGTGCTGCCGAAAAGATTGAGGCGCTACGAAGCGCCAATGTTGTAGTCGTGACATCTCCCGCTGATATCGGGTCCACAATGGCCAGGGTTTTGCAAGGCTGATTTGAGGGTTCTCCCGATCCATCTTATGAGGATACCTTGTGTGTCAGCCTGTATATTTGCGGCGGTTGAGTAAATCCAGGATCTTTTCGTTCAAACAAGGCGTGCAACCGCTTAGATAGGAAAGGTTTGGGTCACTATGGCGTTGACTGTGCAGTATCTTGCCCAAAATAGTGTGCTGGACTTAGTTATATCAAGCGGTGAGAATAGCTCGCTTTTGGCTCTGGCTTGCGCTGACAATCTAACAACTTAATTTACTCCTTGGCGCGTGGATGAGCGGCTTGATACACTAATTTTAGTTGCGTGTCGTCGACCTCCGTATAACGTTGAGTTGTGGAAAGGCTTGAGTGTCCAAGCAGTTCTTGGATCATGCGTAAGTCACCACCACGAGATAATAGGTGGGTTGCAAAGCTATGGCGGAGTGCGTGCGGCGTTACGCTGTCTGGTAGATCAAGCTCAAAGCGTAATCTCCGCATAATTCGCTGGGCCATGCCCGCATTGAGTGGCCGCCCGCGGACACCGAGGAATAAGGCATTATCTGAGTTGATAGGATATGGGCATGCGGTCCGGTAAGTTTCCACCGCCACTAACACACATGGTAAGAGGGGGACCAACCGTTGCTTGCGACCTTTGCCTGTGATTGTAAGGGTTTCAGGTTGACCCGACAAATCTCCCCCAGTTAATGCGAGAGCCTCACTGATTCGCAATCCTGTGCCGTATAGAAGTATGAATAATGCCTGGTCGCGTAGCGAGAGCCACGCTAATCGTTGGCTGGTCAGACGGCCGGCAGCTGCAATTGTTTCTTTCGCATCCACTGGACTCAACGGGTGTGGCACTAATCGGTCGCTTTTGGGGGTTTGAAGTACGGCGAGCGCAGGGTTCTGTCCTAGCCCTATCTTGTCCATGTATCTGTATAGCCCACGGACCGCAGATAGTGCACGCGCGCGGGAGCGGGCTGACAGGCCCCGTCGACTCAATCCGGTGAGCCACGCTCTGAAATCGCGGATGCTGAGAGACATGAGTGCAGTAAGGTCCGGTGGATGACCTAAATGCTCAGTCATGAAGGCTAAAAAACTGCCGACATCTCGTTTGTACGCTGTGGCGGTGTTTGCCGCCATTCGTCTTTCAGCCAAAAGACATCGCTGCCAGTCGCCAATTACGCGTTCCAAACTAACCGGGATCATCCTGTGGATAAGTCTTGATTTGGTCTCATCTTACAAAATATGGACCAAAAAGAGTCTCAGGAACACTAAATTTAGACAAACGGGTGTTTTCATCAGCAGTGGATGTAGACGGTGTTGAGGGGGCTTGCTCTGTCGTTCCGTCATTTGTCCGGCGATTTTTGCGTAAACTTGTGCTCAAACCCAAAATCCGGTGTGAGGGCTTAGTGGGCTGGATGGCTGCAATATTAAATTAGGCTTCGGGGTGGGTCGTCTAGCTTCTGCAGATCTTGTTAAGACTCAGCGGCTTCTTTAATTTTAATGTTCAAGTCTTCGAGTCTTCCAATCAGTGCGTCGACCCCTTCTCGCGCAACGACGGAAGTAAATTCAGAGCGTTTAGTAGTCAACATGCTCACGCCCTCAGCGACGACATCTATCACTTTTAAACCATGGTTGGTTTCTCGAACCCGCCAATCTAAGCGTAGTGGGATCTCTCCGTCCCGCAGTATCAAGGTATATATCACGGTATCTTTCTTTGATAACGGTGCGGATTTTTCTATTTCGATGGTCTCGCCTTGATAAAGCCCGAGCTGGGAGGTGTATACCTGCAGCAAGTGAGTCTTGAAAACTCGCGCAAATCTGGATTTTTGCCGAGGAGTTGCTGTCCGCCAGTGGCGCCCCAATACTAGCCGGACGATCGTTGGCATATCGAAATTTTGATTTAAAAGGGCACGAAAACCCGCTTCACGCTGTGCCCTTTCTTCGACAGGTAATTCCAAAAATTTGATCGCTTTGTCGATCAGTTCGCCGACAAATTGTTCCTGGGGTGGTGTTGCCTGAGACGCAATTGATGCTGAAAATCCGAGCATAATTGCTGTGGCCGCTGCGGTGACAGAGGTCATACAGAGACGCCTGATCATCATCGATTAATTCACGTAGGATAGTTCGCTGTCATCTGGGAAGTCTTCGGAATGTCCTAAGAATGGATCAACTCCGGACGGATCGCCATTTTTTATCAAATCCGCACGACGTTGTCGATAAAGACTGCGAATGGCCGCATAGAAATCGACAGAACTGCGTTCGATTTCATCAAGCACCTCAATATTACGCGAGCGCTGGTCAATCCCGTTGACCGCAGTCATGGTCCACCCAACCCACTCAAGACCCGCGTTGTCTAAGGCGTAGTTCAGAGGATTTAGGAAAAAGTCTACGCCTTGACCTAGACCATCTCGGAATGAAGAGGGCCCCAATACTGGTAGGACTAAATATGCGATTTCGCCACTACCCCAGACGGCTAACGTCTGACCAAAATCTTCATCAATCGGTTTGAGTCCTATCGTATCTGCCACGTCGATCAGTCCAGCAATGCCTAACGTCGAGTTTACTAGGAGCCGTCCGGCTGCAGTGCTCGCGCGGTCAAAGTTACCTTGCATAACTGCGTTCGCAAAATTCAGTGGCTCGCTGAGATTATCTAAGACGTTTTCGATTGCATCACGCAGAAAACCAGGAAACACCCACCGGTAGCCTATGGCTATCGGCCGGATCAGTGCGCGATCAAGTGCTAGGTTGACTTCAAATATTCCGCGGTTAAATGGCTCTAAGGGATCGTTGGTTGCTTGCCATTCTGCGATCGCTTCGGGGTCATTGGCGGGTGGTGTCGCGCATGCCCCTAGGATTGCTATGCAGCACCCCGCCACAAACAAACGGAACCTAGAACCTGTAAACCATGTTTTTGATATGGCGTTATTTCTGGGCAAGCATCTGAATCCTTTTTTGTCCTTATCGCCAAAACGCTTCTTTGCAATAGCCGATGTGCGAAAGGCAAAAATGTTAAGGACCATCGACATATACCAACCCAGACGGATACTTGGTTCCAAGTGCCTCCGTGAGGGCACCCGTGGAACTCATCTTATCAAGTGACCTAATAGTACTCTCAACCGTTAAATTCGGTATCACAAGATACTATGAAACGCCAGTGTCCGTAATGTAGTCAGTTGCATCATGGCAAAGATGTTGCAAATTTGTCTCGGTCTTTGAAAACGTCAAAACAGGCAACCACGGTGGTGGGGGGACGCGGGGAACCGGTGTAAAGGTGTGTGCGATACAGCTTCCTTCTCCCTTAACTCTTCGTACTTCAGTTGGTTGGAGCTCAGGGCAGTGAATTTTGGGGTGACCAAACTTCAAATTACACGTGTGGGCATCCTACTATAAATCAATTCACAAACAGTATCTGCTATAGTAATTTATTGTAACATTAAAACATATTTATATACGCACATATCTGTGTAAGACAATCCCAAGAGGTGGGGATGCTAAATTTTGTTCTGCAAGGATTACGGGCTGCGGCCGAGCCGACACGGCTCCGTTTGCTTGCGCTTTGTGCCGATAGTGAACTGACAGTTACGGAATTGACAGAGATTTTGGGGCAAAGCCAACCGCGGGTGTCGCAACATTTGCGACAGCTTTGTGATACGGGGTTGCTTGAGCGGCGGCAGGAGGGGACTTGGGCTTTTTACCGCATGATATCTGATGGCGCTGGTCGAGAGTTAGCTCAAACATTATTGACTCTGCTCCCTGAAAAAGACGAGGCGCTAACGTTGGACCGCGAGCGACTTAGTAAGGTCAAACGGGCACGTGCCGTGGAGGCCCAGAGGTTATTTGCGGAAAACGCGCCGTGTTGGGATGAATTGCGTAAACTCTATGTTTCCGAACGCGAGGTCGAGTCTGCGCTTAAAGGCGTGTTTTCTAACATGCAGGTCGGGGACTTTCTTGATATCGGCACGGGTACCGGGCGGATCCTGGACCTGATGGCTGACCAAATTGACCGAGGTATTGGTATCGATCTGTCGCGTGCCATGTTGGCGGTAGCTCGTGTCAATTTACAACGCCCGGGAGCAAGTAACTGTCAGGTGCGACATGGGGACATGTACAAAATGCCCTTCGCAACGGAATCATTTGATGCAGTATCAATTCACATGGTGTTGCATTACTCGGATGATCCGTCGAGCGTGCTAGTTGAGGCGGGCCGCGTACTGCGTCCTGGAGGGCGTATGGCGGTGGTTGATTTTGATCGCCATGATCTAGAATTTTTGCGTACAGAGCATGCCCATAGACGTCTCGGCTTTACTGATACAGAAATCCGCGATTGGTTCCGAGGTGCTGGTCTTGAGTGTGAGACTGCGCTGCGACTAGAGGGCGAAGAATTGACAGTTGTGTTGTGGGGAGCTCGGCGTCTGATAGACGCCATGGACTACGCCGGACCACCTTTGTCGTGAGTGGTGCAGGCGTGAAGAGTCTCCGTAAGTTGGGACATAAGGACCGGGCCGCATTGGAGGTGTCCTTTGAGTTTTTTCCCCCAAAGACGGAGAAAACGGTAGAGAGGCTTTGGCGTTCGGTTGATCGCCTAGCGCCCTTAAGGCCACGATTTGTGTCCGTGACCTATGGGGCGGGCGGCAGCACTCGCGACCGCACACATGCCATAGTTGCCCACCTTCGCCGCAACACAGATCTCGAGCCCGCCGCCCATTTAACCTGTGTTGGGGCAAGCGTTGAGGAAGTCAACGCAGTTGTTCGTGATTATTACGCAGCAGGTGTTCGACATATAGTGGCGTTGCGCGGCGATCCTCCTGAAGGAGAATCGAAATTTACCCCCCATCCGGAGGGTTATGATGGTTCGGTTGAGTTGATCTCAGGACTCAAGACCATCGCCGATTTCGAAATCAGTGTTGGAGCTTATCCGGAGCCTCACCCAGACTCACGCGGGATGCAAAGTGAACTCGACTATTTGAAACGAAAATTGGACGCTGGTGCAACACGTTTCATCACACAGTTTTTTTTCGACAACGATTGTTTCTTACGTTTTCTCGACAAGGTTCGCGGTGCGGGGATCGAAGCACCGATAGTGCCTGGTATCCTACCGGTCACCAATTTTCAGCAGGTTGCGCGTTTTAGTTCTATGTGTGGTGCTTCCATACCCGACTGGTTTGGGAGTCGATTTGATGGACTGGACGATGATCCAAGTACTCGCCAGCTCGTCGCAGCTCACACCGCGGCTGATCAATGTTTTGGACTGCTGGAATCGGGAATTAATGAGTTTCACTTTTATACTTTAAATCGTGCGGATCTCGTGTTCGCCATCTGTCATATGTTGGGCGTGCGCGCAGGGCCAACCGATGCCACTGGCGCGGACTGACTATGACAGCTCTAAATGAACGCTCGATCGCGGCGGTAGCGCGTGAGCGTATCTTGGTGATGGATGGTGCCATGGGAACCATGATCCAAGGCTATCAGTTGAGTGACGCCGACTATCGCGGGAAACGCTTTGCTGATTATCCGTCTGATCTTAAAGGCGCTAATGACCTTCTTAATATTACTCAAAGCCGGGTTATCAAAGAAATCCACACTTCGTATTTGGAGGCTGGGGCCGACATTCTAACCACGAACACGTTTAATGCGAATTCGATCTCGATGTCGGACTATAAACTCGAAAGAATTGTTCAAGAACTCAATTTCGAGGGAGCACGTATTGCCAGAGAGGCAGCAGACGAGGCGTCGACGCCGGAAAGGCCACGATTTGTCGCGGGTGCGCTTGGGCCAACCAATCGGACCGCGTCAATGTCTCCGGATGTCTCTGACCCCGGCTATCGCGCGATCACTTATGATGAAATACGAACCACATATCGTGAGGCCGCATCTGCGCTCATTGAAGGCGGTGTAGACTTGCTGCTACTAGAGACCGTATTTGATACCTTGAACGCGAAAGCGGCGTTATTCGCCTTTGAGGAATTGTTTGAGGAGCGCGGTTCTCGTTTGCCGGTAATGGTCTCAGGTACGATCACTGATCGTTCGGGACGTACTCTCACCGGACAGACTATCGAGGCTTTCTGGTATTCAGTCCGTCACGGACGTCCCATCAGCATCGGTCTTAATTGCTCATTTGGTGCTGCACAGTTGAGACCTTATATAGCAGAACTCGCAGCCATAGCTGATTGCATGATCAGTGCATATCCGAATGCTGGCTTGCCGAACGAATTTGCTGAATATGATGAGCTACCGGAAGAGACCGCAAGCCATATACAAACCTGGGCCGAAGACGGTCTTGTAAATTTTGTAGGTGGCTGCTGCGGAACTACGCCGGACCATATTCAGTCTATTGCAGAGGCGGTTGCGGGGTTTCCACCTCGTGAGCCACCAATATTACAACAATGCTTGCGACTGTCAGGTCTCGAAGCGATTGAGGTGGTTTGATGATGACGCCACGATTTATCAATATCGGCGAGCGCACCAATGTTGCTGGATCTGCTAAGTTTCGCAAACTTATTATTTCGGAGGATTATGAGGGTGCACTCCAAATTGCTCGCCAGCAGGCGACAAACGGTGCACAAATTTTAGACATAAATATGGACGAGGGCATGCTGGATGGTGAGGCTGCTATGGTCCGGTTTTTACGAATGATTGCTGCTGAGCCGGACATTAGTAGGATCCCAGTAATGATTGACTCGTCGAAATGGTCCGTAATCGAAGCAGGTTTAAAAAATGTCCAGGGGAAGGGCATCGCTAATTCAATAAGCCTTAAAGAAGGTGAAGCTCCATTCGTCGAGCAGGCCGAGTTGATTCGTCGTTACGGGGCAGCTGTGGTGGTCATGGCCTTCGATGAGAATGGGCAGGCTGAGACTGCTGCACGGAAAGTAGAAATATGTACTCGGGGCTATTGTTTGTTAACCGACCAAGTCGGTTTTCCACCTGAAGATATCATTTTTGATCCCAATATCTTCGCAGTCGCCACTGGTATCGAAGAACACAATGATTATGCCGTGGCGTTCATAGAGGCAACTCGTCGAATTAAATCTGAATTGCCCTACGCTCATGTCTCTGGTGGAGTTTCGAACGTATCTTTCTCGTTTCGCGGCAACGACAATGTGCGATCAGCGATGCATTCTGCATTCCTCTACCATGCCATTCAAGCTGGTATGGATATGGGCATCGTCAATGCGGGACAAGTTCCTATATACGAGGAAATCCCGATCGATCTTAAAAACCGGATCGAGGACGTATTATTTAATCGAGGTAACGATGCTACGGAGAGGCTGCTGGAGGTCGCGCAGCAGCATAAAGGTCATTTCTCTAAACCAACGGAAGATAATGATGCATCGTGGCGTGAGACTGATGTGGCTGGGCGGCTTCAATACGCATTGGTGCGCGGTATAAACGATTTTGTCGTCCAGGACACAGAAGAAGCGCGACAGGCTGCTGATCGTCCAATATCTGTCATCGAAGGCCCATTGATGGCTGGGATGAGCGAGGTAGGAGACTTATTCGGCGCAGGGAAAATGTTTCTGCCTCAAGTGGTTAAGAGCGCACGCGTGATGAAACAGGCTGTTGCCCATCTGATTCCCTTCATGGAGAAGGAAAAGGGTTCCAGAAACGGTGTCGGAAACAAAGCCGGCAGGATCGTCTTGGCAACTGTCAAGGGTGATGTCCATGACATTGGCAAGAACATTGTAAGCGTGGTGCTCCAGTGCAACAACTACGAGGTTATCGATCTTGGCGTCATGGTGCCGTGCCTAGATATTATCGAGACAGCAAAGAGTGAAGGCGCGAACCTGATAGGTTTGTCGGGATTAATAACTCCTAGCCTAGAAGAAATGCGCGTTATTGCTAGGGAAATGACACGGGCTGATATTAAAGTGCCATTACTAATCGGAGGTGCTACGACGAGTCGAGTTCACACTGCGGTGAAGATCGCTACAAATTATACTGGGGCGACCGTTCATGTTTCTGACGCCTCCAAGGCTGTGGGGGTCGTGGGAAGCCTCTTATCGGTTGATCGGTGTGATAAATTCCTTGCCGAAGTCGCGGACGAATATGAAGAAATTCGTGACAGGCATGCTAAGGGTGACCGAAGGAGCACGAGACAGACGCTCGCAGGAGCGCGCGCGAATAAATTTAAGATTAATTGGTCAGATTATAAACCGCCCAAGCCGAACTATTCTGGTTTGCGCGTTTTCGAGAATTATGACCTCTCAATGTTGGAGCGGTATATCGATTGGAACCCATTTTTCCAGGCGTGGGAGTTGGCTGGAAAGTTTCCCAGGATCCTCGATGATGAGGTGGTTGGGGAAGCAGCGCGTGAGCTGCATCGTGATGCTCAGGTCATGCTTTCACGAATTATAGATGAGGGTTGGTTTAATGCCCGGGCAGTGATTGGGTTGTGGCCTGCAAACGTGATCGGAAACGAGGACATTGTCGTTTTCAGCGATCATAGTCGGAAAGTGGTGCTCGCCACATTGCACACACTTCGCCAGCAAATGGCACGTGATCGACGGCGTGCTAATCACGCACTCGCCGACTTTATTGCACCGCTTGAAAGTGGAGTGGCAGATTACGTAGGTGCGTTTGTAGTTACCACGGGTCATGGTTGTGACGAGGCTGCTAATCGTTTTGAGGTTGCTCATGACGATTACAATGCAATTATGGTTAAATCCCTTTCGGATCGTCTGGCCGAGGCCTTTGCTGAGCATATGCACGAGCGTGTTCGCAAAGAATTATGGGGTTACGCTACTGCTGAATCTCTCGACAGCGAGTCACTGATACTCGAACAATATCAAGGCATTAGACCTGCTCCAGGTTACCCGGCTTGTCCCGATCATACAGAGAAAAAAACCCTATTTTCGTTGCTGGAAGCTGAATTCAATACTGGTGTTACCTTAACGGATAATTTCGCTATGTGGCCCAGTGCTTCCGTATGCGGAATATATTTCAGTCACCCAGAAAGTCGTTATTTTGGTGTTGGGAAGATAGAACGAGATCAGGTTGAGGATTATGCGAAGCGGAAGGGCATAGCAGTCGCTGATGTCGAGCGGTGGCTGGCTTCAACGCTGAATTATGATCGAGATCAATCTGCTGAAAAAGCAGCATGACTGCACTACTGGATACTGGAAGGTTTTATTTTTAGGCAACAAAATTTGTGACGTAATTTGGTGTCAAAGGGTTGCCCATACCGATTTTTAAAATGGCTAATGCAGGTACCTCGTTGCCGGGTGAAGAAGTGAAACTGGTCTAGCGTGTTGGGACGGGAACTTCAGTGGAATAATCGTAAAAACCGCATCTTGACTCGTGGCCTAATCAACCGGCCTCAACGTATTTAACCAATAAGGGACAGGGCCGGTATTTGCTATCTGCTAATCCGTCGTGAAGGATCTGCGTGACTGCAAGGCACACGTCAAGGCCAATGAAATCAGCCAGTTGCAGAGGGTCCATAGGATGATTTGCGCCAAGACGCATGGCGGTATCGATGGATTCAACCGATCCCACACCCTCATACAAGGTGTAAACTGCCTCGTTAATCATCGGTAATAATACCCGATTGACAGTAAACGCCGGGAAATCTTACGCACTTATCGGAGTTTTCCCAAGCCGTGCTGTGAGCACACGAATTTGCTTGAAGGTTGCAGAATCAGTGGCTATGCCGCGAATGAGCTCGACAAGCAGCATCGCTGGCACTGGGTTCATAAAATGCATACCCATAAATTGGCCGGGCCGATCTGATGCAGCGGCGAGACGTGTGATGGAGATGGACGAAGCGTTGGTGGCGATCAACGCTGCCTACTTAAGGATCCCAGTTAACTTCTTAAAACTTTCCCTCTTAACTTCCTCTTTCTCACTGACCTCCTCAATTACCAAATCTACATCAGTTAGTATGTGTAGCGGAATTGAGGTTTGGATTCGCGCGAGCGCACTATCTTTATCTGACACCGATATCTTGCCACGGGCAATCTGGTGATCGAGGATTCCATTAATTGTCTCGATGCCATG
>PTKE01000050.1 GCA_002937585.1 Alphaproteobacteria bacterium MarineAlpha9_Bin6
CAGGCGGCGATCCGACCCTGGTGGCCGACGATAACCTTCACCCCTCTGGAAAAGTGTACACACCATGGGGCGACACCATTGTTCCCCTGGCTGAATTGGCGTTGCTCAAAGAGGAAACTCCATGGCGTCTCGTACCGTGCAGGCCTATGACACTCTGGTGCTCCACAATCCGAAGTCAGTTCTGGTCGTGCTGCTCTTAATTCTGGTTTTCTTCGGTTATCACGTTAAAGACTTCAAGTTGGACGCGTCGGCCGATTCCTTGTTGCTGGAAGACGACGTGGACCTCAAGGTGTTCCGGAAAATCCACGAGCGATATCCGAGTGGCGACTTACTCGTTGTGACGTACACCCCCGACAAAGATCTCTTCTCGGACCAAGCATTAGAGTCTTTGAAGCAACTCCGCGGAGAACTCAAGAAAGTCACCAGCGTGGACACGGTGTTCACGATACTCGACGCCCCCCTATTGAACATTTCGGATTTACCGTTCACGGAAATGATCAAAGATATACCAAGCCTGGAGAAACCCGGTGTCGACCGGGGCAAGGCCAAAGACGAGCTGCTCAATAGCCCCATTTACCGCGAGCTCATCGTCAGTGCAGATGGTCGAACCACCGCTTTACTGTTGGGACTAGTCGAGGAGGAGCAGTACAACAGCTTACTCCAATCTCGAAATGAACTGCGGGCCAAACAACGAAATGCCGGTCTCTCCGTTAAAGAAACGCAAACTTTGGAACGCATCAACACCGAATTCGATCAGGCTCATGAAGCGTTAAATAAGCAACGCCACCTTGACGTTGCACACATCAGAGACATCATCGAGCCGTATCGCCAGCATGGCGTTTTATATCTCGGCGGTCTGCCGATGATTACCGTCGACATGGTGACATTTGTGCGCAACGACCTGATCGTCTTCGGTTGTGGTGTTCTAGTGTTTCTCGTCATTGTTCTTACCGCCATCTTCCGGGAATTGCGCTGGATCGTGCTCCCACTGTTCAGCTGCTTTTACGCCGGATTAATCATGGTGGGTGTACTGGGATTGATCGGTTGGAAGGTCACCGTCATCTCATCCAATTTTCTCGCCCTTATGCTGATCATCACCATCTCGATGAACATTCATTTGATCGTGCGTTACCGGCAGCTCAAACGAGATCATCCTGGTGACGATCAGTTGGCGCTGGTCAGAACTACCACGCATAAGATGGTCAAACCCTGTCTATACACCGCGCTAACTACCATCATGGGTTTTAGCTCCCTGGTTGTGAGCGGAATCAAGCCGGTCATCGACTTCGGGTGGATGATGAGCGCAGGTTTGGCGGTGACATTTGTCACCTCGTTTCTACTGTTCCCCACGTTGCTGATGGTGACGGGGAAAACTGGATCCAAACCCACCTTCGACAGTGGCCGGTTTTTCTTACCTGCATATCTGGCCCGTCTGACCGAGACTCAAGGCAACAAGATCTTGGTGTTGGCGGTAATTTTGACCGTCGTGAGTGTAGCGGGAATCACCCAGCTGCGTGTCGAGAACAGTTTCATCAACTACTTCAGCGCCGACACGGAAATTTATCAAGGTCTCAAGCTCATCGATGAGAAGCTCGGTGGCACTACTCCACTGGAAATACTGATAAAATTCGGGGATGACTCTGACGACTTCCTGAAGCCCGAGGACCTTGAAGGGTTGACCGAGGAAGAGATACAAATGGAGCGTGAGTTCGCGGAAATGGAGCGTGAGTTCGCGGAAAACGCCAACTCACCGGAGTATTGGTTTACTGCCTACAAGGTCGAGCTCATCAAAGAAGTACACGACTACCTCGATGGACTGCCCGAAATCGGCAAGGTGCTCTCGCTCGTTTCGCCGGTGCGGGTTGCCGAAGAGTTAGCCGAAGAGGAGCTGGACGCATTCCAGCTGGCAATCCTGTATACCAAAATTCCCCCCGAGGTAAGAAAGACCCTCATCGACCCTTATGTTTCCATCGATGACAATGAGGCACGGATTCTTGCGCGTGTGTTGGATTCGAAACCGGATTTACGTCGCAATGAGTTGCTGGAGACAGTGCACCGTGATTTAGGGGAGAAGCTCGGATTTGAGGAGCACGAAGTGATCGTGAGTGGGCTGCTGGTGCTCTACAATAATATGCTGCAGAGCTTATTCAAATCGCAGATCAAAACCATAGTTGTAGTGATGCTGGGTATTGCGATCATGTTCCTAGTGTTGTTCCGGTCAATCACCTTGGCGATTATCGGCATTCTGCCAAACCTGCTAGGTGCCGCGGTGGTTTTGGGTGTAATGGGATGGGCGAAAATCCCCATGGACATGATGACCATCACGATCGCCGCCATCACCATCGGTATCGCAGTAGACAATGGTATTCACTATATCTACCGCTTCAGAGAAGAGTACGCACTTACTCACAGTTATGTGGAGACCCTGCATATTTGCCATTCCAATATCGGCAAAGCGGTGTTCTACACGACCATGACCATCATCTTCGGCTTCTCCATCTTGGTCCTTTCCAACTTCATCCCCACTATCTATTTTGGTGTGTTAATCGCGTCGGCAATGCTCATCGCCTTCTTGGCAGCACTCACGGTGCTGCCAAAGCTGATTTTACTTTGGAAACCATTTGAGCAAAACTCAGCCCAAGGTCCGATCTCAGCAACTACCCCCTAATCCGAGCGGCCGATCCGTCGTTACTGCACACTGGCTAATGAATTTGGAGCCCGGGCCCCTGGGCTGTTAGTAATGATCCCTCGGTTCGGTTGCGTTTAGTTTTAATACGATCAGCTCTGGGCGTAGATGGGTGTAATGCATCAGCATGCGATGATCTTTGTGCCCACTTATAAGTGCCACTTCCGGTAGAGAAAGACCAAGTTCAAAAAAACGCGAGATGGCTTCGTGGCGGAGATCATGAAAGCGCACGTCTTTCAGTTCTGCCCGGCGGCACAACCGTCGCCAGCATTGAGCAAGTGCACTTCGTGTGATCGGAAATACGAAGGAAGTTTCTTTCGTGCGACCGAGCGATAATAAGATGGCGGTTGCCGCTGGGGTGAGGGGAATGGTCCGGGGGCAACCGTTCTTGGTTTTGGGGATGTGGAGAAGTTGTCTCTCAAGGTTGATGTCGCTCCATTGCAACGCCAGAAGTTCCCCGCGTCGCATCGCGGTTTCCAGTGCAAACCGGAGGAGGGCGATTATTAGTGGAGTGCGGCCTTTCATGGCAGCCTCTTCTAGTTGAAGAACCATCGAGTCCGGAATGCGGTGCGGGGTGCGATCATCGCGTTTGGGTTTGCGGACTTCTGCGAGAGGATTGGTTGCCAACGGCAGGCCCCATTCCTTGATGGCTACCCCGAACATATGTTGGTAGATCCCAAGTTCGCGACAGATGGTTGCTGGGCGAACATGTTGGAGCCGTTTATCACGCCAGGCTGCGAAGTGCGCAGGTTCAATCTCGGACAGTTTATTATTTACAAGTTCTGAACGCAAAAATGCATTGAGAATTGTCGTTTCAACATCTGCGCCACGTTTCTTCGGAACCTCCTCGTCGCGATAGCGGCGTACAATGTCGCCAAGGGTTAGTCGGTGCATCGATACCGGGGACTGCCAGGCCTGGATGCGATCGAGTTTGGATTCTTCTTCACGTGCCCAGGCGCGTGCGTGCTTCCGCATATCAAAACTTCGGGTGAGGGTGGGGTGGTCTTTGCGTCGGATTTGGACGTGCCATTTCCGGTTTCGTTTGCGTATTGTCGCCATATCTGCCTCCGCAGTGTGCCAGCGGTGTGCCAGAACGGCGATTAAGGTCGGCAGCAATCCTGCCAACGGCTTCTAGAGGTCTGATATAGAGGAAGAAATAGTGTTTGGTGGTGGCGAATTATCCAGCGACCCCCACGATGTCAACGTGGTGCTCTCCCGCTGAGCTACGCGCCCCTACTCATTAAAGCCTTGACAGCAAAGCCATTTCAACTCGCATCGAATGTCCAAGTATACCCCGATTTTACCCGGAATTTAACCCTTTTTCAGCGGGCTTATGCCTGACTTGTGTCAGCGATGCAAGAAGGTTGTGTAGCCAAACTGGTGTGTTAACGTGAGCAATTAGTGTCACTTAGTTAAAAAAATCCTTAAATTAGGGTTTGCCCTAGTCTGCGTGTAATTGCTTGTTTTCTTGATCGCAAGAGGCGGGATAGAGTCTATAGTTACACGAGTACGAGGAAAAAATTGGAACGTAATGCGAGTTCTGCACAGCATCCGGGGGGTGGGGTATCCTTAGATGTTCCTCATCGTCAAACAACCGCGTTGGTAGTTGCTTCGCCACACAGCGGACGATGCTATTCACCTGAATTTTTGCGTATGGTCCGGCTCCATGTGAGTGCATTGCGGCGCTCAGAGGACTGCTTTGTTGACGAATTATTTTCTGATGCTCCGGGGTTCGGCTCGCCATTTCTTTGTGCGATGTTCCCGCGTTGCTTTGTTGATGTTAACCGTAGTCCTGCTGAATTAGACCGAAAAATGTTTACGGGTGTATTACCGGTTTATGCTGATACGAAGTCGGAGAGAGTTCGCTCGGGCATGGGGGTAATCCCTCGCCTTGCTGCTAGTGGGGCTGAAATATACCCGCAACCTCTTCCAATCTCTATCGCCCGCCAGCGTTTACTGAGCCACTATTTTCCCTACCACAAGACGTTACGCCAATTACTCATGGAAACCCGCGAACAATTTGGCCATGTTATCCTGCTTGATTGCCATTCAATGCCGTCGCAATTGTCCATGGGACAATCTGAACCAACCTTCGATATTGTGCTAGGAGACCGACATGGTAGATCATGTTCGTCATATGTAATCGACAAGGTTGAGACGGTTTTTGTTGGGCAGGGGTACAGAGTTGGACGAAACACACCCTATGCAGGTGGATTTATTTCAGAATACTATGGCCATCCGAAACATGGAATTGATGTGTTGCAGATTGAAATAAGCCGCGCCCTCTATATGGATGAGCGGACATTGCGTCGCAGTCCGGGAATGCAAGGGGTCCGCGCAAACATGGCATCGTTGATCGAGAACCTAGGACAAATCCAGTCCCTTACCCAAGCAGCTGAATAAAAAAGCGCCGCCGGATTGTTAGCAAATCAAAAAAAGCCATCCACTTGGAATGGTCCTGTAAAAGAAGGAGGCAATGCCTGCAAGGGTGTATTCAGGAAAGTCACCCGCCACCATATGCTGAAATGCAACGTAGATGACTATTTATTGCAATGCAGCAAAGATGTCGTCGTGAAAATTATTTATTTACAGTAAGTTAAAATCTGTGCAACAAAAGTTTGCCACATTGCACCCTTCCCTTGTAGCATTATTCAGCTGCTGCCGGGCGCTGGCTGGGGTCACGAAGGATGGCGATAAGCGCCACCTTCTTAGCTTCAGCATCATGCAAATGTAGTTCCTTAACATGACCATAGCCGCGAATAAGTTCTGGAATTTCTGCGATTTGCACTGCCAGAGAGTGGCTATCGTGGTCCAGGCTTCCGAGTAGTTCCTCTACGGTCTCGAAGTAATCCTCCACCAATTGTCGTTCGCGGCGGCGTTCTGCAGTATACCCAAAGATATCGAAGGGTGTACCACGTAGGAATTTTAGTTTGGCCAAGAGCCTGAACACAACCATTAGCCAGGGTCCAAAGGTCATTTTCTTTGCTTTGCCAGTGTGCCGATCCCGCGGTGCGAAAAGAGGTGGTGCAAGGTGGAAATTGAGTCTGTAATCGCCTTCAAACGTTTGGCGCACTTGTTCAAGGAATGTGCCGTCCGAGTGCAGCCGGGCTACTTCATATTCATCCTTGTAGGCCATTAGCTTGAATGCATACCTTGCGACCGCTTCAGCAAGCCCTGTTGCTCCAGGTGTCTTTGTGGCTTCGGCGGTTTTCACTTTGCTAACTAGTGAACGATAGCGTGCCGCGTAGGATATGTTTTGGTATTTGGTCAAATAACCGATGCGGCGGTTGATGGTTTGGTCCAGTGTTTGGGATAATTTGGTAACTGGGTTCTTAACTAAACGTTTGTCTGCTTCCGCCTCGGCAGCTGTTAGGTTGTGTGCAGCAAGTCGACCCCATGCAAAGGCACCCTTGTTCATCTCGACGGCAACGCCGTTAAGTTCAATAGCTCGCTCGATGGCTTCGGCCGAAACCGGTATAGCGCCACTCTGATAGGTAACACCGAGCATAAACACGTTCGTGGCGATCGAATCCCCAAATAAGGCAGTGGCTATCTGAGTCGCTTCCAAGAAAAAACTATTTTTTTCTCCGGCTGTTTTCGCAAGGGTATGTTGGTTAATTGAAGTTTCAAAATCGAAATTCGGATCGTGGATAAATCCCGCGATCGGTGTGTTGTGGTTGTTTACTATAACACGGGTCTGCCCGTGACGGACCCGAGAAAGCGCTTCGGGGCTAACTGATACCACTAAATCGCATCCTATTAATAGGTCAGCGCCTCCGGCACCTACCTCGACGGAATGAAGATCTTCCGGTCGGCGTGCGACTTTGACATGGCTCAAAACTGCACCGCCCTTTTGTGCTATGCCCACCATGTCGAGCACCGAACAACCTTTCCCCTCAAGGTGGGCGGCCATGCCAATAAGTGCGCCAATCGTAACGACTCCTGTACCCCCAATTCCCGCAACCAAGATCTCGGTTGGTCGATCAAGTAGTGGTAATTCTGGTGTAGGTAGGCTCGTCACGAGTGGGTGCGATGTGCTCGGCGCAGTCTCGCGCTTTGGTTGGCGTATGTCGCCACCCAAAATTGTAACAAAACTCGGGCAGAAACCTTTTGTACAGGACATATCTTTGTTGCAGGTTGATTGATTGATTATTCTTTTTCTCCCGAATTCTGTTTCGAGGGGTTCTACGGACACACAGTTTGAAGTTGTAGAACAATCGCCGCAGCCTTCGCATACGGCGTCGTTAATGAACGCGCGTTTGGCTGGGTCAATCATTGTGCCGCGTTTGCGCCGACGACGCTTTTCGTTAGCGCAGGTTTGGTCGTAAACTAGTGTCGATACCCCTTGCCATTCTCGAAGCTCCCGTTGCAACTCATCGAGGGTGTCTCTGTGGTGAATGGTGGTGCCCGGTGCGAAATCTGTACCGACTGAGTATTTTTCAGGTTCGTCACTGACCACAGCAATACGGCGAATGCCTTCGCCATAAAATTGAAAGGTAATATCGGGGACAGTCATCTGTCCGTCGACTGGTTGCCCGCCTGTCATTGCCACCGCGTCGTTGAATAATACTTTGTATGTCATGTTGGCGCCCGATGCGACTGCTGCGCGCACAGCGAGATAGCCCGAATGAAAATAGGTTCCATCTCCAATGTTCACAAAAACATGTTGGTTACCATTGAAGGGAGCTTGGCCAAGCCAGGTTACGCCCTCACCTCCCATATGTGTGTAGGTTGCCGTATTCCGGTCCATATACTGGGCTAAATAGTGGCAACCTATTCCGCTAAGCGCGCGACTGCCATCCGGCACGCGGGTTGAGCTGTTGTGCGGGCAACCGGAGCAGAAATATGGAGTTCGTAATACATTAGCATTGGTTGGAGAAGGTCCGTGCTTTCTGCGGAGAAATCTCGTTTGCTCAGTAAGCCTTGCCGTATCGCCGTAACGGCCGATACGCTCTGCCAGGGCAAGTGCAATACCACCTGCGGTTAATTGATATGTGGAAGGAAACAAAACCTCCCCCTCCTCATCGGTCTTGCCTACTATCACCTTTGGACGTTGAGGTGAGTTGTAGAGGAGTTCCTTAATTTGATCTTCGATGAGGCCACGTTTCTCCTCAACCACTATAATTTCATCGAGTCCCGTAGCGAACTCCCTTAACCCCTCTGGCTCTAGTGGCCAAACTAGCGCGGGTTTGTATAAGCGAACTCCTAGCCGGACCAAATCACTTTCGTCTAGTTCTAGGTCTGCAAGTGCTTGACGCACGTCCAGGTATGATTTTCCGGCGGCGACAAGGCCGAGTTTAGCGGGGCCGCTGTTTATAACGATCCGGTCAAGCCGGTTGGTGCGCACATATGCTTGCGCAGCTAACAACTTAAAATTATGGAGCCGTACTTCTTGTTCGAGCTGTACATCTGGCCAGCGAATATTGAGGCCTCCGTCAGGCATACCGAAATTATCCGGTATTTTTATGTCCACTCGATGTGGGTCTACATAAACTGAGGCTGAGGAATCGACCGTCATCGTCACGCATTTGAAACCGGTCCAACAGCCAGAAAAGCGCGACATTGCGAAACCATGTAGGCCAAGATCCAGAAACTCTTGCACTCCTGCCGGGTTTAGTACTGGGATCATGGCATCCACCATCGCGTATTCACTTTGATGGGCAAGGGTGGATGATTTGGCGGTGTGGTCATCACCCATTAGAGCTATCACACCGCCGTGAGAAGACGTGCCCGCGGCATTGGCGTGTTTAAATACGTCTCCGCAGCGGTCGACGCCCGGCCCTTTGCCGTACCAGATTGCGAATACGCCATCGTATTCTGATTTCTCAATGAGATTTAGTTGCTGGGTGCCCCAGATTGCTGTTGCGGCTAAATCCTCATTGACCCCAGGTTGAAATTGAATCTCATTGTTTGCCAAAAACTTGCGCGCTTGCCAAAGTGCCATGTCATAGGCACCGAGCGGTGAACCACGGTAGCCGGATATGAAGCAACCCGTGTTGAGATTGGACGCTTTATCACGTTGCTTTTGCAGCATTGGTAGACGTACGAGGGCTTGAGTCCCGGTTAGGTAGATCCTCCCGGACTCCAGAGTGTATTTGTCTTCAAGGGTGGCGTGGGCGATACTCATGTGTGTTTGTTACTCCCAAGTCGGGCGGAGGGCCCAGAGCCAGCGCAATTTCAGTACGAAGACCCCACTGAGTTTTCCTAGACTACGGTCAGTGCCAACATATGGCAATTGCACTTTTTCGACCTTTCTATTGCAAAATATTCCGTCTAGATAAGGTGGTTTTGTTCAAGGGATCGCTGCACTTCTTGCACAAAAGCGTGTGTTTTTAGCGCTGCACGCTTATGGTCTCTGCGTTTGAGTTGATTCGTCGAATAGGTGTTCTGAGACATCAATGACCATTCTTGTTACCGGTGCGGCCGGATTTATTGGCAGCCATCTCTGTTTGCGATTACTCGATCGCGGTGAGCACGTGGTCGGCGTAGATAATTTGAATGATTATTACGATGTTGCACTCAAGCGCGCGCGTCTCTCCTTGCTAGAGGGGCGAAAGGGGTTTCGTTTTTATCGTGCTGATATATCAGACGAATCAGCTATCTCCGGTATTTTTAACAACAGTGGATCGATTAGGAAGGTTGTCCATTTAGCGGCACAGGCAGGCGTGCGTTATTCGATTGAAAATCCAATGGCCTACGTCCAATCAAATTTGTTGGGGCAAATGGTGATTCTTGAACAGTGTCGCCGCCACGAAAAATTTGAGCACTTAGTATATGCCAGTTCTAGTTCTGTATATGGCGCAAACACAAAACTCCCGCTTGCAGTTACTGATCGGGTTGACCGGCCTATTTCGCTCTATGCAGCAACTAAACGCTCAGATGAGTTGATGAGTTATTGCTACAGCCATCTTTATAAATTGCCTGCTACTGGATTGCGTTTTTTCACAGTCTATGGGCCGTGGGGTCGGCCAGACATGGCAGCTTATCTTTTTACCGAAGCAATTCTTGCGGGGCGATCCATCAAGCTATTCAACAATGGTGATATGAAGCGCGATTTCACTTATATTGATGATATTATTGCTGGCGTGGTTGCGGCGCTCGAACGTGCTCCCACGCCGGATGATGGAGAACCGCCACATCGCCTCTACAATCTTGGCAACAATCATCCCGAATCTTTGTTAAGGTTTGTTGAACTCCTGGAGGGTGCGCTTGGGCGTAAATCCAAGCGCGAGTTGCTACCGCTACAGCTAGGAGATGTTGTACAGACATATGCGGATATAGAAACAGCGCGTCACGACCTCGGTTTTGAGCCGACCACACCAATAGATGAAGGTGTGCCACGGTTTGTTAACTGGTTTCTAGACTATCACGGCGGATAGCTATTCCATACTTTCAGCCGACCGCTCAGAACAATCCGGCGATCTTCCCATGTTCATCTAGGAAAATTTGTTCCGCTGCTGGGTGACGTGGCAAACCTGGCATGGTCATGATATCTCCACAAACCACAATCACGAATCCTGCACCAGCGGCAAGTCTCACTTCCCTAATGGGCACTACATGGTTGCTTGGCGCACCTTTTAGGTTTGGATCAGTGGAGAAACTGTATTGGGTTTTCGCAATGCACACGGGAAGATTCCCATGCCCAGATTCCTGAAGCTCGGAGAAACGTTCTCGTATCCTTTGGTCGGCGATAATGCCGCGCGCACCATATATTTGCTGGGCAATGGTGCGAGCCTTGTCCCAAAGAGCCATATTATCTGGATACAGAAATTCGAATTTCGAGAGTTTACTATTGGTCAATGCAACAACAGCCTCTGCTAAGTCTACGGCTCCTGCGCTTCCGACCGCCCAGTGGTCACAATCGATGACATCAACATCGATTTCTGCACAAAATTGGTGTAGCGATTCGACCTCAGCACGTGTATCGGTCGAGAAACGATTTATGGCTACTATGGTTGGCACACCAAATTTTCGCAAATTTTCCACATGGCGGGCTAGGTTGGCACATCCTTTTTCTAAAGCCGAAATATTTTCGGGCTCTAGGGTGTCGCGTTCCACGCCACCATGCATTTTCAGTGCGCGCACCGTCGCCACTAGTACTGCGCAATCCGGCGTAAGATTTGTTTGGCGGCATTTGATGTTGAAAAATTTTTCTGCGCCAAGATCGGCACCAAAGCCTGCTTCAGTGACAACATAATCCGATAACTTTAAGGCAGCTCTAGTCGCTACAACCGAGTTGCAACCATGTGCAATGTTAGCAAATGGCCCGCCATGAACTAACGCTGGCGTGCCTTCAAGGGACTGCACCAAATTAGGTAAGAAAGCGTCTTTTAGCAACGCGGTCATCGCGCCGTACGCTTTTAAGTCGGTGGCGCTTACCGACGTTCGCGAAGTCGTTTCACCAACAATTATCCGGCCAAGCCGCCGTTCCAAATCTGTGAGATCATTTGCTAAGCATAGAACGGCCATAACCTCGCTTGCGACAGTTATATCGAAGCCATCTTCACGCGGAAAACCATTGGCCACACCACCAATGCCAGTGGTGATACCTCGGAGACCACGGTCATTCATGTCAACCACCCGTCGCCATGTCACTCGGCGAGTGTCAATTCCGAGCTGGTTGCCCCAATAAATGTGGTTGTCGATCATTGCTGCTAGCAAATTGTTGGATGCGCCAATGGCATGAAAGTCGCCGGTGAAATGAAGATTGATGTCTTCCATGGGGACTACTTGGGCATAGCCGCCACCTGCGGCCCCACCTTTCATGCCGAAACATGGGCCTAGGCTAGGTTCTCGTAAGCATATGGCAGATTGCTTGCCAATTCGTTGGAGTCCATCTGCAAGTCCAATCGTCGTCGTGGTTTTGCCTTCGCCGGCCGGAGTTGGCGTGATCGCAGTGACCAGTATCAGTTTTCCGTTGGAGTGATTGCCTAGGCTGTCAATTGCTTCTGAGGAGACCTTGGCCTTGTCGTTCCCATAAGGTATTAGGCAGTCGCTGTCCAACCCGAGCTTGGCTCTGGCAACCTCAACGATTGGACTCGGTGATGCTTCGCGTGCAATCTCAATGTCAGATTTTGGATTAACGTGTTGGGCTATGTGGTCTGACATTGGTCGAGTCCATTCACATAAATTATGAGAGAATTGATTGCTCAGCTTTATTCTTAGTCGTTTCCGAGAGCAATGCCCGGATAGTCAAGGCTCTTCGCCATTTTTTCCTACCCTATACCGACAATCCATATCGGAGGTTATTTTGTTTCGCCAGAGGAATTCCGAGACAACGGGCAATGGTAGAGATTATTCAGGCTATTATTGGGAGATTCACTTACTAAATTCAGTCTAGGTTTCATGAACGCCGAAGAAATAGAACGAACACCACCGGTGGTATCGGACGTGGCTCCTAGGAAGGCCTTTACTGCACGTCGCGCCGTTAAGGCCATTTTAATGGTGTTTGGTTGCGCGAATGTAGCTGTTGGCGTTGTGGGCATAGTTATTCCTGGCCTGCCAACGACAATTTTTCTCATCATGGCTCTGTGGGCGTTTTCACAGAGCTCTGATCGCTTTCACAAATGGCTGTACAACCATCGGCTTTTTGGGCCAACTTTGCAGAATTGGACCGCGCACGGCATTATTCCAAGAAAAGCGAAGGCGCTTGCCGTTATAACAATGAGCATTAGTTGGTGCGCGATTGCTTACTACTCTGAGTACTGGATTTGGCCTCTTGTGGTTGGCATATTAATGATTGTGGTCGCAAGTTATATTTTAACGCGCCCAAGTTTCCGAGAGATTACCAATTCTTGCAATCAGACTGTGCCTTAGCTGAGGGTTGTTATGTCGCCTACAGAGTAGGTCGCTTTAACCCACCAATCCCCTTTTAACGCCGAGATGCGTGAGGCTGCCTTTGCTGCGTTATTTGTATCTGTGAATAGACCGAAGCAACTAGGGCCACTGCCGGAAAGGCGAGCAAGCTGGCAACCTTCAGATGCAGTTAGTGCCGCCAGCACGTCGTCGATGATAGGGCACAACACTCTTGCGGGAGTTGCCAAATCGTTAGTCCGTTGGGCAAGTGCGTAGGTAAGTTCATAAATGTTCTTGGGCAAGATGTTAAGAGGCCGTGGGGGCGTGTATGGGCCGCGGAGCTTCCCATATACCGATTTGGTTGAGAGGGGGATGTTGGGATTGACCAGGACCATGGCCATTGGCGGCGGGCAGAACTGGAGCGGGTTTAGCAGGTCCCCGACGCCACTGACGTGGGCTGCGAGGCCCTTTAGACAAACAGGCACGTCGGCACCAAGCGATAGAGCAAGCACGGCCACCTCTTCTTCGCTCGGGTCGATTAGCCATAGCTGACAAAGTGCGCGCAAGGCAGCTGCGGCGTCGGCTGAGCCGCCCCCAAGTCCTGCCGCAATTGGCAGGGTCTTGTATAGACTGATCCGGGCCTTGGCGGGTATGCCAGCTAGGTTTGCTAACTTTTGTGCGGCTCGAAGGACCAAGTTGTTGTTGGGCTCGTCAGTCAAATAATCTCCGAACGGGCCGCTTTGTTGGAAAGTTAAACTGTCGTGCGGTGCTACGGTGATCACATCGTGGAGGGCGGCGAACACGATCAAGCTGTCTAATTCATGATAACCGTCCGCCCTTCTTCCAGTGACATGTAGGTAAAGGTTTATTTTTGCTGGCGCTGGGACAGTAATAAAGGGTTCGGTTGGTCGCAGCAAAGTATCAAGATTTGTCTGTTGTCCGAAGCTCGTCCGGTTTGTCGCGCTCCAATTTTTCCTCGACCGATTCCGCTAAGTTTGCATCAGGATCTAATGATAAAGCCCGGCGCCATTGGAAGCGTGCTTCAGAGTGGCGTCCTATGCGCCAAAGGGCGTCACCGTAATGATCGGTGATCACGGGATCGTTAGGGCGCAATTCAACGGCTCGTTCAAGATGAACCAGTGCAGCTTCAAAGTCTTCGAGTTGATAGAGAACCCAACCTAAACTATCTACGATGTAGCCGTCATTGGGCCGTTGAGCGACAGCTCTTTCGATCATTGAACGAGCCTCAGGCAGTCTCACGCCCATGTCTACCCAGGAATAACCAAGGTAATTTAGCACCAGAGGTTGGTCTGGTTGGAGTTCGAGGGCGCGTAAAAGATCTGATTCTGCCCGTGGCCACTGGCCGCTGCGTTCAAGCGACATTCCACGTGCATAGAACACTGTCCAGTGATGTTGTTCGATTGTCGCTATGCGTGCAATAGCTTCGTCGTATACCGAAACGGCATCTTGGTACCTTTCTTCAGCACGCAACAAATCCGCTAGTGTCATCAATGGATCGGCACGTTCCAAGCGTTCGGCGGCCAATGCCCTCAGTTCTCTACTGGCCTCATCTAGTTTACCAACCTGATTCAGTGCATGGGCTAACCTAATTCGGGCTGACCACAGGAAGGGCGATTCTGGTGGCACTTCTCGAAACGTCTCGACGGCCTCAACATAGTGCTCTGTCGCGGCATATAGGTCCGCAAGCAGAATTCTTGCAACGTCAAGGTTGGGTCGAGCGTGCAGGGCCATTTGAGTGTAAATCAACGCTGGCTCATACGCACGATCTTTGAAGAATGAGGCGCCTATTTCATAAAGTGCTTCCGCAAACCCTTCCTTAGCGTTTGCGATTAATTGTGGAGCCATTTGACCCGTCTCGAGGCGCGCCATGGCAGCATCGATCACGGTAGTCTCGGGCCCCGCGCTCGGGAAGGCTTCATATAATCTGCGCGCGTCATCGATTCTCCCGTATCGTTCATAGAACGATCCTGCTGCCAGCACTGATCGCAGACTTGGTCCCCGTACGGTGCTAACAGTGGACTTGTAGGTTGCACTGGCAAGATTGGTCAAACCCAAGAGTTCGGCGATCAGACTCGCGTGATAATCATGCGTTGCGGAAAAATTTGACGATTTCGTCAGAAATTGCAGTTTTTCCAGCGCGGCGCTTCCATCCCCCTCTCCCGCAAATGTCCAAGCTGCCAGTAGGGATTGGAGATAAGGATAAAAGCCAGTTTTGGGAAGTGACGATAGTTGGCGTCGGGCCGCCGGAAATGCGCCGGTCCGCACCAGCTCAGTGGCGAGACTAAGAAGTGCGACGGGTTCCAAAATTTGCAAACTGATTAAACGATTGGACAGAGATAGGCTTTCACCCATCCGTCGCTCTCCAACCGTCGCAGTCAAGGTGCGCCGTAGAAGTTCTGGATTGTTGGGGTCCGCTTGGAGCGCGCGACCAAAGAACACGGATGCTGCCCGCGAATCATATATGTTCCGAGCGTGTCGGCCCGCCAAATAGCCGCCCAAAGCAGACTTTGGAAGCGCAGTTGGGGGCAGCGCTGGAACAAACATTGCAGAATTTTTGTTATCAACCTCGGATTCAGGAATACTCTCTTGAGTTTGGGAAGTTTGGCATGCGTTGGTACACAAGAGAGCTAACGCCATTACTATTCCGAATGCGGGTTTCCGAATGGCAAAAAGTTTTCGACAAGTAACCGCGAAACAGCCTTCCTGTCCGGATCTATTCAAGGTTGACTGATCCAGACGGTTGGAGCAAAACACCTTTGTTAAGGTAAGGTTTGCCCAGTTGGCTGCGATGATTGCACGTCGCCAAGGGGTATTTTTGATATAGGGGATCATTCCCATCAGCTGTTAGTAGTTTAGGCAGGAGCATCGCATTTATGACGAGTAAGAACAATCCGGGTCGCCGTAGTCGCCAGGATCAAGCAAAGGTGTTTGATGGCAAGAAAGTCAAGCCGGTGTTGTATGTTGGTTCCCACGTCGGTCACGGTCGGTATATCGCCACCCAAGAAGAGAATGGCAAGCTTGTATTCGACAAGGAAGGTAAGCCCATCCCGTACAGTCAAATTTAGGTACAAAACTTAAACAATCTGAGATACTTATGGGTCATTGTCGTGTCATCGCAAACAAATACTGGACCCGCACTCTCTACCTTACGTTGGCTTGTTGCGGCGGGTGCTGACGAGGCCATCGAGGGTGCTCCATCCAATCGATTTGTATCGAAACCCGACCACGCAATTGATCGCCGGCCAAAGTCAAGATCAGAGGGTGTGGCTGGGGGCGACGCTGTGCCGGATGGTTCGATTATAGAGGGCCCGGCAGAATTTACCGGTTTTGAGGCGGTGCCAGAGGATGCGCGTTACTCTGCGTTAGCGAGCCCGACCATTGCGGAACTTCGCGTTGCAGTAGAGGGATTTAACGGATGCGCACTTAAACGTACTGCGACGAACACAGTTTTCTCGGATGGCAATCCGTGTGCCGATTTAATGTTAGTTGGCGAAGCACCTGGCGCTGAAGAGGATCGAACGGGAATACCATTTGTCGGCTCCGCCGGGCGTTTACTAGATCGAATGTTGGCGGCAATTGATCGGGATAGAAACTCAGTTTACGTCAGCAATATTTTGTTTTGGCGTCCCCCTGGAAATCGCAATCCGACCAACGAAGAAATTGCTCTATGTTTACCATTCGTTGAGCGGCATATTGCGTTGGTAAGGCCTCGTGTCCTGGTGTTAGTGGGTGGAATCGCTGCTAAGACCCTACTCGGTCGCAACGAGGGAATAACCCGTCTCCGTGGCAAATGGTATCGATATAGTCCTGATGGTAATGGTGGACCGATCGATACCACAGCTATTTTTCATCCCGCTTTTCTGTTGCGCAAAGGTCACCAAAAACGTGAAACTTGGCAAGATCTAATCGCGATTCGGGCCCGATTAACCGAAACTCTGGCAACACATTGAACATTAATCATTAAATTTGTTCTTGATTAACTGTAACAGAAACTTTCTCTAATATATTATTGAAATTGGGTAAACCGGGATGTCAAGAAACGCATAGCTGTTGTGCTTTATTGATTGATTGCTGTCGTACTCTACCTAGCTTATACCGGAATGAGGGAGGCCTCCGTAAGGAGTAGGGAGCCTGGGCATGCCTATACCTGTGAAATACCAAAGGTGTTTGGTTGGCCTGACGCTATTCGCGTTTGGGTTCGATGCCGCCTATGGTGCAGTAGTATCGGAGCCACCAGGTCGGGTTATTGTTGGAGTTGTGTCGTCAGAATCGTCGCCAGGTGCAAACGCTGTCGGGGTTCGTGACATAGATCGGGTGTTGGGTATCGTCACTGAAGGTGCCCGTGCCCCCTTCGAAATACGCGATGGCGTTCGAGTGGCAGCGCTCTCCTACGAACCTTCGGATCTCATTACGTCGGTCGATGTCCCGAAAATCTTGTCCGATGTCGACATCGACCTCTACCAAGAAATCCACCAATTACAACAGGCCGGCAAATGGTCGGATGCGGATGTGCTGATAGGTAAGCTTAGTGACCAAATCCTACTCGGTTATGTCCATTTCCAGCGTTATATGCACCCGACGGCCTATCGTTCCAAGTTTGAAGAACTTGCGTCTTGGCTAGAGGATTATTCGGATCATCCGGATGCGTATCGTATTTATCGTTTGGCAATGAAACGACGGCCCGAGGGTGTACCAGAGCCCCGCAGAGCCAAACGAGGCTACTTATCTGGTTATGGAGAGAAACGCGAAGAAAGCGATTTTGTTTTTCCTAGACCAAAAGCCAGGGATTTCCAACCGAAAAAGGTTGTCCAGTTGGTGGGGAAAGTTCGCTCGTTGATCGGACGTGGGAGACCGACGGCGGCATCAAAGGTTTTAGCCCAATCCGAGACAGAGAGCTGGTTAGCGCACGCTGAATTCGACCAATTACGTGCGGATGTTGGACGAGGGTTTTATGCTTTCGGCAAAGATGAGCAGGCGCTCGAATTTGCTGGTGCGGCCGCTGGGCGATCAGGTAAATATGTGCCTGAGGCCTATTGGATTGCCGGTCTTGCCGCATGGCGGTTAGGATTGCTGGATGCTGCGAGGACTTATTTTGAATTCCTGGCAGCGGCTGAGACTAACGAGGACTTTTTAAAGGCAGGTGGTGCGTACTGGGCAGCGCGTGTTCATGAAGCCGTTGGGCGGAAGGGTTTGGCTAAGGTTATGCTGCGCCAGGCGGCACGCTCGCCGCGTACTCTTTATGGCTTACTCGCATTAAATGCACTGGGAGAGTACACCCCGTTTTATTGGGCACCGCTCTCGTTGCGATCGAACGACGTGAAAGGATTATTGCAGGCGGAGAACGTACGTCGCGCAATCGCCCTCGTGGAAGTTGGCCAGCAGGGTCTCGCAGAACAAGAATTGAGAAAATATTTTCCCGAAGCTGACATTCAACTCTCGGAAGCGATACTTCGCCTTGCTGTGGCACTTGATCTGCCTGCACTGCAAATTAGGATTGGGAGTTTGCTGGAGGAAGCTGTCAGTCGACCCTACGAAGTAGCGCTATACCCGGTGCCGAATTGGAAACTAAAGAGCGGTTATTTGGTGGACCAGGCGCTTCTGCTTTCCATTGTGCGCCAGGAGTCCATTTTTAACGAGCGGGCCCGAAGTCGCCGGGGAGCACGCGGCTTAATGCAATTAATGCCGCGGACAGCCAGTTTTATCGATGGGGAACAACGCTATCATCGTAATGGCAACGCGGATTTGCTTTACGAACCACAACTAAATGTTGAGCTTGGACAGCGCTATTTGAGCTACTTGTTAAGTAGTGAGATGTTTGATGGAGACTTATTACTTTCCTTGGCAGCTTATAATAGTGGACCTGCGACGGTTAAGAAATGGAGGAAGGAAGTCGATTATCGGGATGATCCACTCTTGTTCATAGAAAGCGTTCCGTCGCGGGAGACTCGGTGGTTCCTCCGGCGCGTACTTACCAATTTGGGTGTGTACAGAAGTCGGTTGGGTCAGGCCGGTTTATCGTTGCAGTCAATCGTGGCCGGTGAGTGGCCGCATCACTTCGCTATGGGTAAAACAAGAAAGGTAGAACGGTTTGCCGGGAATTGACGACAATCGTTCCTTTTTTCCAGTCAACATAGCGGTGCTGACGATCTCTGATTCCCGCACCAATGTCGACGATAAGTCGGGGGAGTTGCTGGTCAAGCGTTTGCAGGATGCAGGCCATCGCTTGGCCGTCAGGGCAATACTTCCCGATGAACAAAAACTGATTACGAGTCAATTAACAAGGTGGGTTAAGGACCCACAGATAGACGTGGTGCTGGCTACTGGTGGGACCGGCGTGACGGGCCGTGATGTAACTCCAGAAGCATTCGAGGCTATGTACGATAAGTCAGTGCCTGGCTTTGGAGAGCTTTTTAGGATGCTTTCATTTCAAAAAATCGGAACCTCAACCATCCAGTCTCGCGCTACCGCGGGAGTTTGCCGGGGTACGTATTTGTTTGCTCTGCCTGGCTCGCCAAGTGCTTGCAAGGACGCGTGGGATGATATTCTCGTCCATCAGCTCGACAATCGCTATCGTCCTTGTAACTTCGTAGAACTTATGCCCCGTCTTACCGAAAAACTCAGCCCCATGACTAAATCTTTGTAAGTTTCTGCTTGTGCTTGCTCCAGCGATGCCAGGAAGAGATATCGTCGATATCTTCCAGCTCTTCTAAAAAGGCTACCCGGTAACGTCGGTCGATATTGCCTAATGTATCTTCCAAGGCACTTGGACTAGACCAATTTACGTTGGGGAATGGTGCTACTGCTGTTGGGCGACGACGCATGCCGATAAGCCAATAACCGCCGTCGCGAGCAGGGCCAAATACAAAATGAGCCTTACCAAGAGTGCGGAATGCATCCACAATATGTGCCTTTTTAAGACCTGGTATGTCGCTTCCTACCATCACTACCGGTCCAGGCGGTAGCTCTCGGACGGGACGTGCCATGCGGACACCGAGGTCCCCGCGACCTTGGGCAACTCTCTTTGCAGCATATGGCCAAAAACGGCCAACATGCGTGAATTGGTCAGGTGTCACCGCTAGTACG
>PTKE01000051.1 GCA_002937585.1 Alphaproteobacteria bacterium MarineAlpha9_Bin6
AGAGCCTTACCCACATTGATAACCTCGACATCCCCATTCACAAAGATAGGATGCCATGAAAGAGCCAAACGCGATCTCTATAGATCCAGAGGTCTTAACTCGCCTCGCCAGCGTCAGCACCGCCACGATTGCAATACAGCTATACAAACGCAGTTATCGGCGCTGTTATCTTGGAAGGGGGTGAAACCGCTTCACGCTGAGACCGCTAGTTTTATCGCACCAGCCTTTACGCTTCGTAATATTCCAATGCGAGAAAATGTAGACGACACGGCGATTCTCGGAGATCCGGAATATCCGCAGAGGAGCGCAATTGGGACTACACCATCTGGCTACTGCCCTGTGAACGACGCATGCGCCAATGTCACGGCAGGCACCATTGGAGATATTTTGGCGGAACGTTTACGAGTTCAAGGGGTTACGGCGGCCGTCACCGACGACGCTGTCCGTGACTCGGGTGACCTAGAAGCATAGACCTACCAATTTACTGCGCCTCTCGCGCAGCACCAGCCAGCGTTTCTGGTTTAAACGCGGTGGAACTTCAAGTGCCAATCGGCTGTGCAGGTGTGGCCGTGTTCCCAGGCGACAAAGACGGCGTAGTTGTTGTTCCACGCGCGCTCGAAAAAAACCGCTGAGGATGCGCCAGAACAGGAACGCCACGAGCAATTTGTGCGTGCGGAAGTAACTAAAGGGCGCTCCATTATTGGACTTTATCCAGCGAGCGATAAATCTTGTTTGGATTACAAAAAATGAAATAAAGACCGGTTATAGTGCTTCTAATCTTTATTGCATTTTTGCACCGATATATTGCCCTCAAGCCGTTGGCAAAGCGTGCCTTAGGGCATAGCCAATTACGATCATTTCCGGGATTGGTTTGGATGTATAGGACTGCCACTGATCAAGCCAATACGCTTGGGTAGCCTCACCCGGAGTCTTCAAACCGACTGGCACCCGTATTTTTTTTCCAAGGTCTGGCGCAAAACCTATTGCGCGATTCCGGACAATGCTCGACACAGTCGAAAGCTTACCGGAACCAATCATGTGGATGATGTGCGGCGAAACTAAAGCCAAGTATCCCGGCCACCGTGCAAGATGACGAAACAAGCTCGGAATCATTGGTTTGTTAGCTAACGAAATCGGCGCACTCAACACCCTAACCAATGACGCTGTTTCCTTGGACATATCGCTCATTGCAACGATTGGAGGCAAATCCTGCGGTTTGGCGGACGGTACATCTACCGTCGCATCGGGCACTTCTTCCCATGAGCCTCCCGACTTTAAACGTTCTGCAAAAGCGGTAAGAAGGAATAAATTCAAACTGTTGCCGCGATTGTAATCATCGAGGACCCGAATTAGAGTGTCAATTTCGGGGCTTCCCAAACCCAAAAGTGGTAGTGCGGGCGCAGGGATCTCCGGCATAGACGGCCAGTCCAGGCCTGACTCTAGTAACAGTGCAGCGCGCTCAACATCGCCTGAGGCCAGCACCGGTCGAACTGCGTCCCAAACCCACTCCAGCAACCCATCGGCAGTAGCCATTCGTCGATAAATCAAATTGATCATACCGATGTTCATGGTCGCTTTCATGTCGTCGTAAAGCTCGCGAACCGTCCCCGTAGCCTCGGATTCCGGAATTTCCACCGGCCCGTCGCTCATTCCCGATTCGTCTTTCCGTAATCGATTGCAGCTATGAAACCACCCATATACCGTTCGGCTGGATCGTCGGTGTCAACAGGCAGCGCAGAACCAGTAATTTTGTCAGCGTACCATTCTGCATTATCCTTCGGCCGATACCCAAGACGGTCAGCGTCTGGATTATTCCACCATTTTCGGCTGTTACCCGAGACCCCGTATAAAACTGCACATCCAAGTACGGGCGCCTCCAAACAACAACGCACGAGCTGCACCATGTCTCTTGGGCTGAGCCACGTGCTCAAGTGGCGCACCTCGGTTGGTAGTTCCCGAAAGCTCCCTATACGCAGGGAAGCCGACTCCAGCCCCCATTTTCGGTGGTACAGCACTGCAAGACCTTCGCCGAATGCCTTAGCTGCACCATAGAAACCGTCTGGACGAGCCGCCTCAACAACACCAAGCGGCGTGCCTACCTCATAAAAACCGACGGCATGATTTGAGCTAGCAAAGATAACTCGTTTCACACCACGCCGACGGGCCGCCTCAAACAGATTGTAGACACCAATGATATTCGGCCCCAGAATTTCATCAAAACAAGCCTCCCGCGACACAGCTCCAAGATGTATTACTGCATCCATGCCGGCGCAGGCGGCTTCCACATCCGCAAGGTCTGCCAACTCCGCACGGTTTAGTTCCTCTCCCGGCCCCGCTGGACCCAGATCAACGATGTCCGATACACGTACAACTTGGTAACCCCCGCGCAGCCCCTCTCTCAAGGTTTTACCGACTGATCCAGCTGCTCCAGTGATCAGAATGTTTTTTAAATCCATTAGATTAACAAAACTAAGCACCAAACTGATTGTTCGTAATATCTGGAATCTCAATGGCTAACATTAGAGAACTTAAACTTTTTCCGTGCAAATCCATTGACATGTTGGTGGTAACTCCACCCCCTAGAGCACCCAAAATTACAAAATTAAATGCTTTTATTTTTGGCAAGTCGTACCTCGTAGTGGGACCATCCGTGATGTGTTTAAATTGTTCCATCACCGTTTCTGATATAAGATAGCATGCTAAATGATCATACCTTTTATGATCGTAAGCAACCACTGAGATATTGACACTGCTCCCCTTATCACCGGCGCGTGTGTGTGCCAGGTCATAAAACAACATGGTCAAGTTAATTGTCCCACGCGTACCGAAGGGTTTACCAACTGGCGTGGGAGCAAGACCGATTGTACGGCAAATAAATCACGTACGACCTGAGTAGCGCCCGCACCGCCGGCCAGACCATTCGTATAAAGCGTTTCCACTTCAAGTCCTATAGCCACCACCGATCTTCTAAAAGCACTGCGCCCCGCGACGCGAAGGCGCACTTCGTAAGGCTCCAACTGAGTCTCCATTTTGCCATGCAGACTCTCCATGCCGATCAGTTCTGTCCGAAAATCTTCATAGACAAAGCCGCACATTTTGAGACGATCTGCAACGACCTCACCTGCAAGTCGAGCGCGGGCGACAGAGTTAATTCCAGCATAAGAGATCTCTCCCATACCGATGTACCCATCGTGATACCCAACACTAACTTTGTGAGTCTCAGTCCGAGCTCTCGCCCTTGCGCCAACGACACGCACTCGATTTTGACCAGTTGTCTCAAAGTGGACATCAGTTACATCGAGCACACAATCTGGAGTGATGTAGCAAGATGGGTCATGCACCTCATACAACAATTGCTCGGCACACGTCCTCTCATCGATCCGACCCCCAGAACCCTTCACCTTGCCAATCTCTACCACACCCTTTTGATCAACATCCGCAAAAGGAAACCCTAATCGTGCCAAGCCACTTACATCCTTCCTTCCGGGGTCTGCAAAATATCTACCGGTGACCTGGCCTGCACATTCCAGCAGATGGCCGGCAACGGTACCACATGCGAGTCCAGCGTAGTCATTGTAAGACCAATTTAGATGATAAAGAATCGGGGCAAGAAACAGTGACAGATCGGAAACCCTTCCGGTAATAATTACCTCGGCCCCGGTATGCAAAGCGGCTAGAATCGCGTCGGCGCCCAAATAGGCGTTAACAGAAGCCATTTTCGGCAAAATTTCTTCTAAATGCATCCCGGTCTCAATTAGTTCAAGTTCGGGCGTGCCAACGACAACATTGCGTACATCGTCACCAAGCACCACTGCAGCGCGGAGACCCGAAAACCCTAATTCGTTGGCGATTTCACACACACGCCGTGCT
Source organism: Alphaproteobacteria bacterium MarineAlpha9_Bin6 (assembly GCA_002937585.1). Classification (GTDB taxonomy): domain Bacteria; phylum Pseudomonadota; class Alphaproteobacteria; order UBA7887; family UBA7887. The sequence continues at coordinate 3,871 of PTKE01000051.1, forward strand.
GCTTTAACGGGGTTTGCAGCACCCATGTTCGTGATCACTCTTACACCGTGTTTCATACACCCCGGGCGGACCGCACGAATGCGATCAGGAAGAAGGGGATTGTAGCCCTTCCCAGGATCTCTAATTCGAGCCAAGTTTTCCCGCGCAATGGTCCGCTCTGCCAAGCACTCAAAAGCAAGAAAATCGATCTCGCCTTTCTCAGCGAGTTCAACTGCTGGCTCCCAGCGATCTCCAGCATAACCGGCACCCGAACCAATCCGCACTTTGTCAGCCATCCTTTTATGAACCTTAAGACTGAATCATCACAGACTCGTTTGCGCAGCTGGCAGTCAATACTGTCTGTGACATTGTTGGTACATCCTCTCGTGAATTTGTTTCGCACACCATACCCGGTGTGCCACTGCAGATTGGTCGCGGTTGTTATGGAGAACAAGGAAGTTTGCGAGTTCGTCCAAACCAAGTCAATCGCTGCATGAATCCCAAAATTTATGGGACAGAACATATGCCATCTCTTGCCGACCCAACGGCCCGGCTCTAAGCTCCCAGTTACTCTCCGGGAGAAACTTATGCGCGACAATCAATTACCCGGCCGTTCCCCAGTACATGCTACCGGTGCAATGGCGGCCACCTCGCACCCTGCTGCAACTCTCGCCGCAATCGACATGATGCGGACGGGTGGAAATGCAATCGACGCGGCAATTACCGCAGCCGCCGTGCTCAGTGTAGTGGAACCACATTCGACCAGTATAGGCGGCGATTGCTTTGCTCTCTACACCCCTAGCGGCGGTGATGTCATTGCGATTAACGGTTCGGGGAAAGCGCCAAACGGAGCTACCGTTGATTGGTTTCAGAAACAAGGCTTAACCTCGATCGATTACCAGAGCCCTCATGCAGTCGTGGTGCCGGGCTGCATAGCAGCATGGCAGAAACTTTCGAACGATTACGGTCGAAAAGGCCTCGACGCATGTCTTCAACCAGGCATCAAATTCGCCGAAAACGGTTACCCCGTTCACGCTGTCATTGCCAACGCCTGGGAAAACAGTGCCGACAAACTCGCGACAGACGAAAATTCTCGTCAGATTTTCCTTCCCAACGGAAGTGCGCCAAAGGCCGGCGACATTCACCATCAACCGGCCTTAGCTAAAACCTTCCGCACAATAGCTGACCGAGGCAGCATTGCATTTTATCAGGGCGAGACCGCTGAACGGATGGTGGCTTACTTGCGAGGCAAAGGTGGCTTACACACACTCGATGATTTTGCTTCCACAAAGGCGGACTATGTCGAACCAATATCCACAGACTATCGTGGCTACGAAATCGTCGAATGCCCGCCCAACGGCCAGGGTATCATCGCACTTGAAATATTTAATATCCTCAATGGGTTTGATTTGCCGACACTCGAGCCTCTGGGAGTCGAACGTCTTCATATTGAAGCCGAAGCAACCCGATTGGCTTTCCGTGATCGCGCAGCCTTTCTAGCCGATCCTACCCAAGCTGAGGTCCCTGTGGATCATTTACTTTCCGAGGACTATGCCAAAGGCCTGCGTAAAAGCATCAGCATGGATAGAGCAATGGCGGAACTACCGACGCCAGGCGAAACATCGCATGCTGACACTGTCTATCTCACCGTAGTCGATGAGGATCGAAACGCGGTTTCTTTCATCAATTCAATATTTCATTCCTTTGGTAGCGGCTTACTGGATGCACAAACAGGTGTTCTGTTCAACAACCGTGGCGCCAGCTTTGTGATCGATCCCCATCACCCAAACTGTATTGCTCCAAAAAAACGACCAATGCATACGATCATCCCCGGAATGATGAGAAAGAACGGTCGTGCGATCATGCCTTTTGGAGTAATGGGTGGCCATTACCAGCCAGTCGGTCACGTTCATTTTGCAACAAACATTTTAGATTACGGCATGGACGTGCAAGAAGCACTGGACGCACCGCGCGCTTTCGCATTTGCGAACCAGCTTCAAGTCGAGCGAGGCATACAAACCAAAGTCGTAAAGGGTTTACGTTCGCTCGGCCATGATGTGGTGCAAGCGGAAACCCCGCTTGGCGGCGGACAGGCGATAGAGATTAATTGGGAGACTGGAGTGCTGACTGGCGGCTCCGACCCACGCAAGGATGGATGCGCTCTGGGATACTGACCGGTAGGTTACTCTTCGGGATAACATCCAACCATTATCGCGCGCTGGCGCGTAAGGGCGTTGATCATGTCCATTGTTGGGGTCTCCACTCCCACCACTCGTCCTAGTTCACACACCGCGCCAAGCAGTGCATCGAGTTCAAGAGTTTTACCGGCCTCCAGATCCTGAAGAGTTGAGGATTTGTGATCTCCAACTTGGACGCCACCGTCAATTCGTCTTTCTAGGTCTATGGGAAATTTGACGCCCAGCGTCTCCCCAATTTCCTGCGCCTCAACCATCATCGCTCGAACCACGGAACGAACACCCGGATCGGTACCGATTTCGCGAAGCGTCGCTCCGGTAAGTACACTAATCGGATTGAACGACATGTTGCCCCACAATTTTACCCAGATATCATCACGGATCCGAGATCGAACAGGAGCTCTCAGTCCAGCCGCAATCATGACTTCGCTTAGCGCCAACACTCGGTCAGTGCGAGAACCATCCGGTTCACCTAATGGCACCCTATTTAATGCAACATGTTGGATTACGCCCGGTTCCACAATTTCTGCGGCGGGATAAACCACGCAACCAATCACTCGGTTGGGTCCAATGTGGTTCCACTGTGCGCCCCCTGGATCTAAAATCTCAATCCTTCGACCCTCAAATGGACCATCAAGCTTGTAGAAATACCACCAGGGCACTCCGTTCACGGCGGGCACTACCGCCGTGTTGGGCCCAAGCAACGGCCCCATTTTAGGAGCGATGACCGGCCCACTATGGGCCTTAACTGTGACGATTACGTAATCTTGAACCGAAAAATCCTCGGGATTCTCACTACACGGTAAACGGATATTGGTTTCCTTCCCATCCTCCCGCAGTGTCAAACCGTTGTTCTGAATTGCACGCAAATGAGGCCCGCGAGCAATTAGGCTGACATCAACACCACCGAGAGAGAGCCGAGCACCCAGATAGCCGCCGATCGCACCGGCACCGTAGATACAAACCTTCACTTTACCAGGCCAATCTTCTCTGCAAGACCGATCCTTTGCAATTTCCCGGTCTGGCCTTTAGGAATCTCGTCGAGAAATACAACCTGCCGAGGTACTTTGAAGTCGGCCAGTCTCTGGCGGACAAAAGCACGGAGCACATCAGAATCTGCGTCTGCGCCTTCGGCCAAAACAACCGCAACGGCCACATCCTCACCTAGTTTCTCGTGGGGAACAGCGAAAGTAACCACCTGCGCTACCGCGGGATGATCCATTAAAACCTCATCCACCTCACGTGGGCTTATCTTCTCTCCACCACGATTAATTATCTCCTTTAATCGGCCCGTAATCGTAAGGTAACCATCTTCGTCAATCACACCCTGATCACCGGTACGAAACCAGCCTTTGGTAAAAGCAGCCGCGTTCGCTGCGGGATTCCCCTCATAACCTTGGGTCACATTCGAACCCCGGATCACGATTTCGCCGATTATACCGGCCGAAAGAACAGTACCAATCTCGTCCATGATCGCAACCTCTGGCCCAGCAGCAGGACCAACTGTTCCCGGTTTTCGCGAGGAGGGCGGCAATGGATTACTCGCCATCTGGTGGGCTGCCTCGGTCATACCGTATGATTCGATCACCGGCGCACTGAAGGTGTCCTCAAGTTCCCTCATGACCTGAGGCGGCAAAGAAGAGGAGGAGGAACGGATGAAACGCAGAGGATTTGACTCAATGGTCTCCCGATTGCGTGAGGCGCGGGTTAAAATTGCTTGATGCATAGTAGGAACAGCCGTGTACCAGGTAGGTTTGAAATCAGCCATCCATGCAAAAAATTTAAGTGCATTGAAGCCAGGCGTGCACGCCACGCTTCCGCCAGCAGCCAGCGATGCAAGTACCGCAGCTATCAATCCGTGAATATGAAACAATGGCATGATGTTTAAACAACAATCGTTGGCGGAAAGTGCCAACGTCTCTCCAATGTGCTGGGCAGAGGCGGTGAGATTTCCATGGCTTAATGGGACAATTTTTGGTCGTGACGTGGTGCCAGAGGTATGTAAAACCAACGCAGTGTCATTGACCACAACAGGACTCTTGCTCACCAGAGGTGTTGCAGCCTTTGGATAAAGTTCGAAAAGCCCAGTTACCTGATTATCGGGTTCAAGCTCGATCACCGGAATACCATGGTCAGCCGCCACAGCCCTTGCGGGAGATTCAAATCCAGCCATTATCACGAGAACGCGAGCGTTAAGATCACTTAGAAAGAAACTGAATTCCTCTGCGCGGTACGACGGATTAAGTGGTGCCGCAGTTGCACCGGCTGCTATCGAAACAAACGCGCTCGCCATATGTGGGCCGTTCGGGAGAACAATTGCGACCCGATCCCCTCTGCCAACACCAAAAGTTTTAAGTGCGGCAACCACCTTGGTAACGTGTAATTTGAACGTGGCATAGTTGAGTGCTTCAGTGTCCGGAGCAACGATAGCTGGTGCATCGGCAGCACCATTGTGTAAAAGGTTTATAATCGTGTTCTGCATGGACGGTTCCTGTCCAGTGGTGCTGTTAGCGCAGCATACCTAAAACCGTTGGCATGCCGGATTAACGCCAACTCTAATGTCTCCACCCCAAACTACGATATTTAGCGAGGGCAGTCCCAAATCAAACGGACTTTGCTATACCCCACACTGCAACGAAACGCCATTAGCTCTCCACATTGTGTATCACTCCGGACGTGATAGGGTTCCAGACTATTAGGCGCGGTGTGCCCTAAGCTTGCCGGGAGTCTTTCATGTCACCATCTGCACTTTCATCCGCCGACATTAACCTCGGCACAAACCCTAACGATCTCGAACCATATTGGATGCCTTTCACAGCGAATCGGCAGTTCAAGAACGCGCCTCGTCTTTTAGTTGAAGCAAAAGATATGCATTACACGAATGCGGAAGGGCGTAAAATTTTAGATGGGACAGCCGGCCTTTGGTGTGTAAACGCTGGCCATGGCCGCCAACCGATCATCGAAGCTGTACAAAAGCAAGTCGCAACCATGGACTATGCCCCTGGATTTCAGATGGGACATCCCATGTCGTTCGCACTAGCAGCACGACTCGCAACGATGATGCCTGGTGATCTAGATCACGTATTCTTCACCAATTCGGGGTCGGAAGCCGTTGATACTGCATTGAAAATTGCGCTTGCCTACCACCATGCCAAAGGGAATGCAGCACGTAGAATTCTCATTGGCCGAGCGCGTGGGTACCACGGGGTCGGATTTGGTGGCCTTTCCGTTGGAGGCATGGCTCCAAATAAGCGCCAGTTTGGAAATTTACTTGGCGCGGTCGATCATTTACAACACACCCACTCGCTCGAGCACAATGCGTTTAGCCGTGGTCAGCCAACATGGGGATCACACCTAGCCGACGAACTTGAAACTCTGGCAGAACTTCATGGTGCACATAGCATTGCTGCGGTGATCGTAGAACCTATGGCTGGTTCAACGGGAGTGCTGATTCCTCCGATCGGCTACTTAGAGCGCCTACGAAAGATTTGCAACCACCACGGAATTTTGTTGATCTTTGATGAGGTTATTACTGGCTTTGGCCGACTAGGTGCAAGCTTTGCATGCGAACGCTTTGATCTGATTCCAGATATCGTTACATGTGCCAAAGGCCTAACCAATGCAACCGTGCCCATGGGAGGAGTGATCGTCCGCAAACACATCTACGATACCCTTATCAACAACTCAGAAGAGCCCATCGAACTATTCCACGGCTACACCTATTCAGGCCACCCCCTAGCCTGCGCAGCAGCGCTCGCAACGCTAGAGTTATACCACACGGAAGGTTTATTCGAACGCGCTGCCGAACTTGAATCCTATTGGGAAGAAGGAGTCCACAGTCTCAGTGAAGCACCGCATGTAATCGACGTTCGTAATATGGGCTTAGCAGCAGGGATTGAACTAGAACCCCGACCAGATGCGCCCACTGCCCGCGCTTTTGAGATGTTCCTCAAATGCTATGATGATGGAGTGCTGATACGGACAACCGCCGATACTATTACTTTATCCCCACCGCTGATAATTGAGCATAGCCAAATAGACAAAATCTTCTCAACAATCAGCGAATGCCTGAGCAAGGTAGCTTGATTTGGAGCAACTAGTGATCCAAGGGAATGTCCGCCTCCAAGAGGCCGTTGGTAAAGCATTTATCGGAGACCAACCCAAGTACCCTTAATTATTCCTCGGATTTATTGCCAACGCGTTGAGTCGGCTTTGCATTTGTTCAAGCTGTTTTTTTAGGTCTTGAATGTCGTTACTCCGATCTCCGAACGTAGTGTCATCATTCGCAGGCGAGCTCTGTGTTTTTCCCTCTGATTTAAACATATCGAGAGTGCTCTCAAAAAAAGCCAGGTTGTGCCGCCCCCACGCCTCAAACTGACTCATTGGCATAAACTCGCCAAATGTCCCCCGCATTAAGTTACGAATTTTCTCCTGGTTCCCGGCGAACGCTTTCATGCTTTGTTCAAGATATTTGGAGAGAACCACACCAAGGCCATCATCATAAAAACTGATCACTTGGCGCAAAAACGATACGGGCAGCAAATTCTCACCCTTCCCTTCTTGCTCCAAAATAATCTGGGTAAGCACTGCACGAGTTATATCGTCACCAGTCTTTGCATCGTAGACGACGAAGTCTCTGCCTTCCTTGACCATGTCGCAGAGTTGGTCGAGGGTCGCGTAACTACTACTTTCAGTATTGTACAAGCGCCGGTTAGCATATTGCTTGATAGTTACCGGCTTTTTCTCCGTCTCGTCGCCGTTCTCCATCATCACTGTTCTTGCGCTCGCAACTTTATTGTTACGATGCCCACTCCCCTTCGCTTACTAGTATAGGCAATACGTCAAAGCACCGAAAGACGCCGATCTATGTATCGTCTCAACTATCTCTAGATTGATGGGCGCACATACCACAGCCATACCACTGGTTGAAAATACGAATCTTGGGTCTGACTCAACATTTCCAATGAATATATACCAACATGTATATTGGTGATTGCTCCAGATGATATCCGAGAGCGACACATCTTCAATCGAAGAGGAGTAGCCATGGCAACGGTAACGATGATCGAGGAAAACACCAAAGATGCCGAGGTTCGGGAAGTTTACGACGATATTAAGGAAACGCGTGGCATTAGCTATATACCTAATATCTGGAAGACCCTCGCAGCCCACCCCCCTACATTAAAAAGAATATGGCTGGGGATTAAATCGGTGATGGCCCCCGGACGCCTAGATCCGCTCACCAAAGAAATGATTGCAGTTGCGGTCAGTGCGACAAACAATTGCAATTATTGCATTCGCTCCCATACGGCAGCGGCACGAAAATTAGGCATGGATGATGAAATGCTGGGAGAGTTGATGGCCGTCGTAGGAATGTTCAATCAAACAAATGTGCTCGCCAACGGCTACCAAATTGAGGTGGACGAACAATATATAACCACAGGTTGACTTGGTGTGGCTGATGCGTCCTTAACTAATTTATGAAGAGACGTCAGTGTCCGCCCCATAACTTAATGTGTCAAAGTGGCTTAGCCTTGGTTAGCGCTTCGCCCAATCTTTCTGCGGCATAGTCCAGGGCCTCGCGCGATTTTTCAAGCCAGCCACCCATACTAAAAAACCCATGAATCATTCCGTCGTAACAAACATGAGCTGTTTCCACGCCTGCAGCAGCAAGCTTATCGGCATAGTGAACGCCTTCGTCACGCAGCGGATCAAATCCAGCCGTGATCACGAGCGCCGGCGGCAAGCCATTAAGGTCGGCATTTAACAGCGGCGACGCTTTGGGATTAGATCGCTCTGCGTAGTTATTCAGATAGTGATTAACAAACCATTCCATCAATGGTTTCGTCAGGCGGTAACCCTCTGCGAGCTCCTGATGAGAAGGTGCTGCCATGGTCAAGTCGGTGGCAGGGTAAATTAACAATTGATAGGCAATTTCTGGCCCTCCACAATCACGAGCCTGTTGAGCCACAACAGCCGCAAGGTTTCCGCCAGCACTGTCCCCTCCGACCGCCAGGCGAGTAGTATCTATCCCAAGCGCTACAGCATTGGCCGCAACCCAGTGGGTAGCAGCTAGACAGTCGTCAACAGGAGCCGGGAATTTGTGCTCCGGGGCCATCCGGTAGTCCACCGAAACCAACACGCAACCTGAGCGCGCGCACAACCAACGACAAATCCCGTCATGACTGTCGAGGTCACCAATTACCCATCCCCCGCCGTGAAAGTATATCAACGCCGGGGCATTTTCCTGCACTCCAAGAGGCTGATAGAACCGCAGTAAAATTTGTCCCGTGGGGCCGGGGATTTGCTGATCGACGACGGAACCCACTTTGATTGGATCCACTGCGACTGCCATCGACAGCTCCAAAAACAGTTTACGGGCGGCAGGGGGGTCAAGCTCATATAGTTCCGGATTTCCTGCGGCCTCTGCTTTCTCAATCAGCAACTTGGCTTGTGGGTCAAGTTGGGGCAAGGTGGCAATCTCCCTTTTATTCTATCGGTTAAGTAATGCGTTTACCCGATCATTAGCAGCCAAAAATAACCATCGTGCGGGTGAATACGCGTCTCTCAGACTACTTTACCTTGTACAATTCCATCAACGAGGCAAAACGATTAGACTGTCCATGTTATGTGGCTCGATGTCTCCGATCTTCACCAATTTTACCGAAGTCCGCTGGGAAAATTGACACAGCGCCTACTTCTACGACGGTTTCGTGATAATTGGCCCGATTTAACCGGGAAACGTGTCCTGTCCCTTGGCTACGGCGTGCCGTACATGCGCCGCATCAACGACAAAGCGGAACGATCCCTCGCAGCCATGCCCGGAGGCCAAGGTGTCATTCACTGGCCGCCTAACCAGCCAAACTTAGTGGTCCTAACAGACGAGAGCAAACTACCTTTTCCAGATAATTCAATTGACCGAGTTCTTTTAGTACACGCCATCGAGTTTACGGAACACCTCCGACCAATGCTCCGAGAAACGTGGCGGGTGCTTGCCAGTGGTGGGCGAATGTTGGTGGTGGTACCAAATCGGCGCGGGGTGTGGGCGCGGCTAGAAGGCACACCATTTGGACACGGTCAGCCCTATAGCCAAGGCCAACTGGATCAGCTTCTCCGCGATTGTTTATTTTGGCCTATCCAGTCCGATTACGCTCTGTACGCACCTCCGAGCAAACGGCGAATAATACGTCGCCTAGCCCCAGCGTGGGAACAACTAGGAAGACGCTGGCTTCGCCCGTTTTCTGGAGTGGTACTAATGGAAGCAGAGAAGCAAGTCTACGCAGTTTCCGAAGGAAAAACTGCTGAACGAGCCATACGTGCCAAAATCCGTCCAATCCTTGACGGCCTAGCCTACCCGGCTCTAGATTCATCATCCTGTCTTGGTAATTCTGTTGCCAACAAAAAAACTCCTTGAGCGCCGAATAGATTGGCAAAAACCCGCGCACCAAAAAAGCGGCCAAGCGTACCACGTTGGTTAACCGCGTAACTCCGCGCAACTTTGATATCTTCCTGTCTACAAGTTTCTATAAAATCGGCGATAGTCGAAAAATGGATGTTTGGTGTGGCATGCCAAGGGAGTGGCAAACTTTTGGTTATGGGCATTCGACCGCCTACCAACAACTGCCAGCGACAATGCCAATAGCCAAAATTAGGAAATGAGACGATCGCGAAACGACCAATCCGAACCAACTCACGCAAAACGACGAGTGGATTATGGGTCGTTTGCAATGTTTCACTTAATACTACGTAGTCAAACGCGCCTGAAGGATAGTTTTTTAAATCAGCGTCTGCATCACCTTGCACTACTGACAGACCTTGGCGAAGGCAGGCCCTTACACCAGCCTGACTAATTTCGAGTCCACGCCCATCAACATCTTTTTCCTCAACGAGGTATCGAAGCAACGATCCATCACCACAGCCAACGTCAAGCACTCTCGCGCCTGGTTCGATCAAAGTCGCAATAAGGCGGAGATCAACTCGGATGCCATCACTCATTACTGGCTTAACGTAACTACTTCCTTTATCCGAATTTGTCATCCGCCAACCATCAAATCAAACCACGGTGTTTCGCTGCGCCACGCAGAAACCCATTCAAAACATCAAAAAACTCAGGCTCATCAAGCAAAAAACTATCGTGACCTTTATCGGTTTCAATTTCACAAAAACTAACGTTCGCCGCGTTCGCATTAAGCGCGCGCACCACTGACTGGCTTTCCGTCGTAGGAAAGAGCCAATCACTTGTAAAAGCAATTACGCAAAAACGAACTGGCGTGTCATGAAATGACTTAGACAGCACACCATCGTGCTCGGCTGCAAGATCAAAATAGTCCATTGCGCGTGTAATGTAGAGGTAGGAGTTAGCATCAAATCGATCGACAAAAGCGCTTCCTTGGTGCCGCAAATAACTCTCAACCTGAAACTCAGCGTCAAATCCATAAGTGATCTCGCGAGAGTCCTGCAGCAAACGGCCGAATTTTCTGTGAAAAGCCAAATCGGATAAATATGTAATATGCGCCGCCATACGCGCCACCGCTAGCCCCTGCCGTGGCCGTTTCCCCTGGCTTAAATAATCCCCCCCGCACCAGTCTGGATCACTCATGATTGCCTGGCGCCCCACCTCATGAAACGCTATATTTTGCGCAGTATGCCGCGCAGCAGCAGCTATTGGGACAGCGGAAAACACCCGTTCTGGGTAACGCGAGGCCCATTCCAATGCCTGCATTCCACCCATCGAACCGCCGATAACGCAAAACAACTGTTCGACACCGAGGTGATCAAGTAACCGCGCCTGAGCACGAACCATATCGCCAATTGTCACAACTGGAAAAGATAATGCATAGGGTTTTCCAGTTTTCGGATCACCCTCCTGGGGGCCAAGACTTCCCATGCACCCTCCCAAAACATTCGCACACAAAACAAAATAACGATCCGTGTCGAGTGGGCGTCCGGGTCCAACAACATTATCCCACCAGCCTGGTCGACCAGTCACGGGGTGCACACCACCAACATACTGGTCACCGGTCAATGCATGACAAACCAAAATTGCATTTGATTTGTGAGCATTTAGTTCACCATACGCTTGGTACGTAATAGTAAGCGGCGCTAGGGACACACCCGAGTCAAGCAACAATGGGCCCTCTCCATCCAGCACAATTTTCGGCTGATGGTTAAATGCGTCAGGGGCGTGTGCCTCTCGGTCCGCCATTGGTTTGTCCACGGGCGCCATTAAATCACTTGATTCCATGGGAATATATCCTGAATTCGTAGGGATCAAGCGTGGGTTCTGTCAACGTTTTCTTTGATTTTGCTGATCCCGACGGCTAGTACTAGGCGCTTTTTCCCGTCAACATGCTGGAAATCATGGCGAAGCGAACTGTTCTTGATACGCTACGTTCGAATATCGACGCAATAGATGATCAGATCCACAGTCTTTTGTTGCGCCGAACTGATTTGGTTACGCAGATAGGGGATCTGAAACGTTCTCTCAGGGTTGATGGTTTTCCCCTGAGACCGGCTCGGGAAGCGGCTATCATTCGCCGCCTAGTTGCTCGTCATCGTGGCCCATTCCCCGTCGCAACCCTGGTACACCTTTGGCGCACATTGCTCTCCGGGCAACTCATGGTTCAGAGCCACTTCAACACTGCCGTGTTTGAACCGTCTACGGATGCGACCTATTGCAGTATTGCTCGTGATCAATTTAGCGCGGCGGCGAAAGTCCATACATTCACCTCTGCCGGTCAGGTGGTCCATGCCGTCTCAAGTGGCGATGCTACCATCGGGGTATTACCATTACCGTCCGATAAACATCACGACCCTTGGTGGGCGGCCTTGCCGAGCGACGGCAAAGTCCCGCCTCGTATCATTGCTCGCCTGCCTTTTTTAAAACAAGAAACAAGTGCTGCGGAATACACCGAAGCACTAGTTGTGGCCAAGGTTATGCCGGAACCAAGTGGCGAAGACGTATCACTATTAGTTATTGGCTTAAACGAAAATGCTGATATCGGTCGAGTGGATAACATGCTTCGTACTGCGGGTTTAGCAGGAGATAAGCTTAGCACTTTGCACGACCGCGATCAGATTGGACACACTCTACATTTGCTAGCAATCGAGGGATTTGTGCGGCAAGGTGATCCGTCCATAACCCATTTTACCCGATCTGCCGGTGACGTAGTAACAAGAATTGCAGTGGTCGGAGCATATGCTAAACAACTTAACATTTTCGATTGACGAGCAAAACGATGACCATCGGATCAACACATTTTAACCATGTAGCACTAATTGGTGCCGGATTGATCGGCGGTTCTTTAGCTCGCGTAATTCGGCGCGAGCAACTCGCCTCCCATGTCACTGCGTATTCAAGGCGTGCCGAAACGAGGCACCGCATCAAAGAACTAAACTTCGCCGACGCAGTCGTCGATGACATCGCAACGGCAGTTTCCAATGCAGATCTGGTAGTGGTGAGTGTCCCGGTTAAGGCATCTGGCGCGGTTGCAGAGGCGATGGGTCCACACTTAATGCCGGGAACCATAGTCACCGACACCGGTTCAGTTAAACAGGCGGTGATTGAAGCTATGGCCCCACACTTGCCGAGTCAGGTTCATTTTGTTCCTGGCCATCCAATTGCGGGCACAGAAAATACTGGGCCAGATGCAGGATTTGATACACTATTTGAGGGACGCTGGTGCGTGTTGACTCCACCCGACGGCACGGACGAAATTGCAGTGTCAACCGTAGCTAACATGTGGAAACGTGCCGGCAGTATGGTGGACCAAATGAGTGCAATACATCACGACATGGTGCTTGCCATTACCTCACATATCCCTCATTTGCTTGCATTCAACATCGTTGGAACAGTGACTGAGCTGGAAGAGCAGCTCAAACTAGAGGTCATCAAATACTCAGCCGGCGGCTTTCGTGACTTTACCCGCATCGCTGCCTCCGACCCGGAAATGTGGAGAGATATTTTCATCGAAAACAAAGACGCAGTGTTAGAAATGCTGGGTCGTTTCTCTGAGGACCTCGCATCTCTCCAGCGTGCGATTCGGCGGGAAGATGCAGATGGGCTAGAAGCCAAATTTACACAGACCCAAAATATTAGACGGGACGTCATTGACGCCAAGCAAGAATAAGGCGGAATTAAGGATCAATCACTGGACCCAACGGCATGAGGGGAACTGGGCCAACATGAAGATGACCATCCTGCAGGGTAATGGGCACCCGTACCAAACCTCGACCATCATCCGGTGCCGGCTTAGCGAGCAAGTCAAGCGCAAGCCCAGCCGCAAATGCCGCAGGTTCAGATACTATCCCCTCCATCCGCAGCGCTGCTAATAAGGATGCGTATCCTTTAATCGTAGCGCTTGCTGCTCCAATTGGACGATATGCTTCGTCAATCGCGAAGGTGCCATCGACCTGCACCTCCAGATTTCCCCATAACATTTGGAGGCTATGCACTTCCACCACGCCTCCTGCGTCTCGCCATCCATCGAGCGCCATACGACTCCACGTCACTGGCATTGGCCCTTTCAGACTAATCTCTGCATTCAACTCTTGAAGACGGTTCCCGAATGTGTAGCTGTGAGTCTGTCCAAAGGCCATCTCTTTAATAAAAACCGCCACATCCAAACTCGGATTTTTCATTGGTGCCCGACGAACATGTAGTTCAGCGCGGTTAATATCGACATAATCTGATCCCACGTTCGGCTGCATCCGCAGGTCTCTAAGATCGAATGAAACTCTCTCCAGAAAAGCGTCTGCCCCAACGTTAACACTTATACGACCGCGCCCTACCATGAGCGCCAGGCTCCAGTCATTAGTCAAACTAAAATCGATATCGCTCGGAGTTTCCACCACCGCAACCCAGTGCGAAAGTTTCCAAGGATGTGCAGTCGCCTGAAGAATTGGTGTACGCCAACGCCAATTTACGGATCCATCCTGGCCAGCAGCTTCCACATCACGCGCTGTTACTTCGATCCGATACGGATACCCGCCGACTGACAGTTCACCGTGCTTAACTTCAACCCCAGCCTCATGCCAACGCACGCGAAGTTCGGAGATTGTTTCCCCCAAAGTGTGCGACAGATAGAGCCAATAACCGCTATATGCAGCCAGCAAAATGCCAAATGCAGCAAATGGCAGCAAGATGCGCATGATGGTCAGTATTCCGTTTTACGCGCTTCGCGATCCAGTGCTTGCCGCAACAGAGAAAGTATTTGCATCCTTGTTTGCACATATTTTTTATATCCTATTACGTGCCGCAAAAGAAAAATAAACTTCCCGTGCCTTTAAACAGATCGGTCCAACCCCTAAATGACGGTCCTCTATCCGCGTGACGGGCAATACTTTGCCGAGATTACCCGTGCTAAAAACTTCATCAGCGGCAATCACATCCTTAAATTTGACCTCGCGCTCGCACACATCAATACCGGTTTCCCCGAGTAATGAAATCACACGTTGGCGAGTAATCCCGTTTAGAAAAGTGCGGTTGTGAGCCGGTGTTATCACCTCACCATCCTTCACCAACCACAAGTTAGAACTTGCAAACTCAACCACATTGTCTGCACCATCGCGCATTACCGCATTATCGAAACCCTTCTTATTCGCTTCCTTGATAGCCAAGCTACTATTGGGATAAAGACACGCAGCCTTTGCCCCGGTAGGCGCCATATCCGGGTTTGGCCTTCTAAAATTACTAAGACACGCACTGAAACCCTTTGGCTCTGGCATAAGCGCGTCAAAAACAGTCATTACGAAGCGTATGTCATCAGGGTCTGGGATTAGGAAACCGCCCTCTGCGAACAAAGATGGGCGAATATAGAGCGCTGCCTCTGCAGGAAATTTTTTGACTCCCTCTATCGCGAGGTCGATTATTTCTTGAACACTAAACGGTGACTGAAGGCCCATGATTTCTGCTGAATCGATAAGCCGAGAAAAATGGTGATCCAGGTCCGGCACGCACCGATTAAAAGCACGCGCCCCATCGAACACGGTTGAGCCGTGCATAAATGATTGTGCCATAGAGCTTTGTATCAAAGGCGCCCCTTCGTGCCAGTCGCTCTCGAAGTATGTAATGACTGCCATCGTGCTTTGCACCCCTCCAAGTCACGACCATAACCTGCGCATGACCCGCCCGATATAGTGGCAGTCCAAACTTGCGGTTAGGTGCTTGGATCCTATAGTTTCAGGGGCTATTCGGTGCGACAATTTATTGCCATGAACACATTCAATCACCTTGCCTTCTTTGCAACTTGGAGAGCAGCCTCTCGTGGCAAGCAATACCCAGGATCGCCGAATAACCAGCGTGATGGATTCGTTCAGCTATCACCAAAAACCAAGGTGAGAGCAAGTTCTTCCCGTCATCGAGTTGAGTGC
>PTKE01000052.1 GCA_002937585.1 Alphaproteobacteria bacterium MarineAlpha9_Bin6
CCGTGTAGCTGTGGACAGGCGCAGAGGTCCATTACCTATAATCCCCCGGGACCCGGGCTCGTACTTCATTAGCCAGATTGCAGTAACAGCGGGTCGGCCGCTCGGATTAGGGGGTTGGTCGTTGGGGTCGGGGCTTGAGCTTGGTACTGACCAGGTGGTTTGGCAGATAAGCGTATCGACCTGGCCGTTGATTTTCAGGGACCAGAGACTCGGATACACATCCTCTTCTACACCAAACATCTTACTTGCGCCCTTCTTTTTGAACTTGATAACCTTGTCCAACAACTTTGTGTTTATCGGCGATCCCCGCTATCTCGAAAATAGCACCCGATACTCAGTAACTCTATCGTTTGAAGACTAACCCCCGTGTAAAACGCCCCTAGTTATTGATATGACATTGAGCCAAGCAGGATTTAAGAGTGTCAGTGAGGCGTCGACGAGCGCGCCTAGCGGGACGGTCGTTCTTGATATGGGGATGGGTGGGATGCTGGTCGTTCCCGGCGGGGACATGCTGCTAGTTGCCGCTTTTTTAACGCTAAGCCTTCGTGCCGTCGTTGCTAACCGTGGGGGGCCTTACCATTCACACCGGTTTAGCTGATTTCCAGCCTTCAACTTTATGCCCCAACTTAACGTTGGGTAAGTCAAGGTCGACACATAAACTGAAACCAGTGGTTCTGTCTTAATTAAACATAAAATTGTCTTGTCTCGGAAACTGGGATCTAGCACTGGAAGTTCAAGCATGGCAGCATCAAGTTGGAAGAGATCACTCAGGAGTGTCCGCTAAGGTGAAAATGTCTGAACAGAAACTGTCGCTAACCATCCAACAAGCCTTAATGCCCCGCACTGTGCGCTCGGCAAGTCAACTTGGTAACTTTTATCAACGTCAACGCGACGAAAATCCCCCGACTTGTAATTCAATAGCCAGATTGCACTGACGACTTGTACGGCGGCTGAGTATATCTACTGCACCTGTATCGTCCCAATCATGCCGAGTTCGTAATGCCCTGGGACATTGCAGGCGAATTGCAACTCCGCTGGTTCGAAAAAGTGCCACAGGAAAGAGCCAATCTCACCCGGTTTCAATAGAATGCTATTGGGATGGTCGTGAGACATCTGAACCTGTTCCGGGTTCTGCGTCATAACCTCGCCATCCTCACGTACTTGTTGGATATAGATCATCCCATGTTCCATCATCTTCGCCATTTCTTTTCGATGTTCGGCGTGCATCGCAGAGGTTCCGATCCCAAATTCATGCAGTAACTTCCCCTCGTTTATAATTTTGAAAAGTATGGTTTCGCCAGATTTGACTTCTAGCGAAGAGGGCTCGTAGGAATAGTCTTTCATAACTACGCTAACCTGGCGGTCAAGTGCAGCTATTTTCCCGGGCATGCCGATAACTGAGGCATTGGAATGATCGCTGTCTGTATGATCGGTATTATGCATATCATGACCATGACTTTGATTGTGGTGGCCGGCGCTTTGGATCGTAAACGAGAAGTTTCCTGACATGGTATGACCATCTTCTCCATGGGCACGCCAAACAACGCGATAAAACCCTGCCGGAAGAATTTCCAAAGGTACGGATATTTCAGATTTCAGAGCTTTGCCGAGGTCTAAGGTTACAGGGATAATTTCTCCAGACAATGTTGAAAGGTGCACTACCGAAAGTTGCACGGGATGCATGAACATTAAGGAAATTGTGTGTGGAGCCATGTCGAGTACAGCTCCATCTGCGGGGTGGGAGCTTACTAGCATCGAAGAGGGGCCGCCCTCTTCGGTTTTCATATCATGATGGCCTCCGCTGTCATGATGGTGGTCCATCTCCTCTGGTTTGGTTTGGGATATCCCACCACTGACGAACGCAAAAATCACTGTTATGGCGAAGGCAAAGAATAAAAATAACCGCATTCTAATAATCCTTAGAAAGTAGAAAACTTAACAGAGAAACCTGGGGCTACCAGCTGTGCAGATCACGTCTCAATCCCGTCCCGGATAAGTTCATCAGTGGATGCAGGTTTCGCCTGTGTTTCGGCTGGAGCTTGGTACCACCCCGGATCTTCGTATCCCTGCAAATTCTCCCGTACCTTTAGGATGGTAAACATTCCACCCATAGTGATGTAATCGTGTGGACCGTTTGCTCCCACCATTGGGATTGAATTGATTGGCATAGCCATATGTCCCATTTCGACGTGCTTGCCCATATCACCCATGCCATCAGTACCCATTGTCATGTAGGCCGGCAGTAGCCCTGTCATCTTCTCATCAACTGCGCTGAAGTTAGCTCCGACCATGTTGGGAATATTGTGTCCCATCTGGTTCATTATGTGATGCGTCATGTGGCAGTGCATGGCCCAGTCACCAGGATTATCTGCCAGGAAATCGATTGTTCTGGTGCTGCCCACCGGCACCAGAACGGTGGTCTCTGGCCATTGCGCAGCCTTGGGAATACTTCCGCCGTCGGTTTCAGTGATCTGAAAGGCGTATCCGTGAAGATGAATGGGATGGTGGTCCATCGCAGATAAATTCCCAAATCGGATCCGTACCCGTTGTCCTTTTTGTGCAACCAGTGGAGCTGTTCCTGGGTAACAACGGGCATTCATTGTTAAGATGTTGAAATCACTCATTACGTTTGTGTCCGGGCGAAACGTTCCTGGCTCGATGGCCCATTCGCTGAGCATGATCACAAAGTCTCTATCGGGTATGGAGGTTTTGGGAGCACGTGGGTGCGCAACTATCATGCCCATCAAGCCCATACCCATCTGTGTCATTTCGTCGTGGTGGGAGTGGTACATCAGAGTTCCGTATTGACGAACGGAGAATTCGTATTTGAATGTCTCCCCTTTATGGATTGCACGTTGGCTTAGGCCCCCGACGCCATCCATTCCGCTTGGTACAATTACCCCATGCCAGTGGACCGTGGTCGGCGCTTCAAGACGATTGGTCACATAGATCCGGACCCTATCTCCTTCAACCACCTCAATAGTTGGCCCATGGACATGACCGTTATAACCCCAGCATCTTGCCTGGAGGCCTGGAGCAAATTGATGTTGGACTGGCTCCGCGACTAAGTGGAAAACTTTGACACCATCGATGATACGGAAAGGCAAGGTCGTGCCGTTGGGAGTCGTGACAGGAGTGTAGTCACGATTAGGTTCACCGGGCGTGTACACGCCATCAGGATCGACGGTTTGTGCGTAAGCAGGGTCGGCTGTAGCATTATTAGCTGAGGCGGCAAGTAATGCGCTACCTGCCATCGCGCCACCAGTCAGGCGAAACATATCTCGACGCGTTACCATTAGTGCCCTCCCTGCACTGTTCCGGCAGACACCATTGGCGAGCCAAAAGTCTCAAATGGCTGGACGGAAGGTAGCCGGCCAGCGCGGATTTCATCGACCGCATGTTGTGCCATCCAGAAATCCCTCAGTGCGTAGATGTACGCCTGACCGGCTGCGATTTGCTTTCGTTTTGCCGATAACAGCTCAAATATGCCGATTTGCATAGCATTGTATTGTTGTAAGGTTTGATCGAGAATCCGGAATTGTAACGGCAGTGCGGTTTTTTGATAAAACGAGACTTTGTGCCACTCTTTTTCCAGACGCGCGTGGGCAATTTTTGCGACGGCAACAATTTTGATTTGCAGGCCGATATAATTTTCTTGTGCTCTTACGATTTCGGCACGGCTCTTTGCGCGCCGTGCTGTGCCCCAATCCAAGATGGGTAAGGCCACCGCAAAACTTGGCCCTGCCTCCCATTCTCTTTCATTGCGTTCGGCTACCCCCCCAGCTTCAACTACCGGGATGAGCGCGGTCGTATTTTTTATTCGATGGGTTGCCCCTAATGCCAGTAGTTTTGCGCGTGCTGCAGTCAGTTCAAGGCTTGCATCGAGCGCCAATCTTTCAATGTCATCATTAGCCTCAAAACGAGATGGGCTGGGTAGCCGCAACGACAACGTCCATTGCGTGGCTTGGTTAAGGCCGAGAAGAGTGTTCAATTGTTCCCTTGCTTCGAGGGTTCGGATGTTGCCTTCACGTCGAGCAAGTTGGGTTTCTTCGTGGAAGTAACGTTCTGTATCAAACGTAAGCTGATTGATATTACCTGCCTCATATAAAGCCATAGCCGAAGCAGAAGAAGCGGCTGTTGCAGTTACTGCCTGTTCAAAGAGATTTTCGATCTGCTGTGCTGCTTGTAATGATACGAATGCGTCGCGTACGTCAGCAATCAGTCCTATGACAAATCCTGCGACTTCAGCTTTCTTTGCGTTAAGCTCCGAATCCGCAATTTCTCTTTTTAGGGGGACGAAAAGGATATCCAGAAGCTCAAGCGTAATTCCAAGATCCAGATTAAGTTGATGGTCGCCTTGGGGAAACTTAACAGCTGCCTCGAACAAGGGATTGTGGACCAGGCCAGCTTGTACCAGGTCGGCACGACCGATTCCCAACTCAGCGTATGCAGCGCGCAGTCCGGAGTTATTGAGCAACGCTATACGGACGGCGCTTTTCATAGTCAGAGTTTTTGACAGAATAGACTGGATTTCAGTGTTGATATCCTTGGGTGGACTTAAAGTCGGATCCCAAACAATTGTCTCTCCAGTCCGTTCGTGGACTAACATTGAGACCTCACTGAGTTCCGCAGTTGGCTGCAAGCTGGAACAGCCGGACAGGGCCAGGATTCCAACGGTTACGACAAAGAGGGATTTTAAGTTGAGGTCGGCCATAAGGTGTCTAGGCTATTGTCTCTATGTTCGTTCCAATTTATACCCCATGGGGGTATATGCAAACTTTACCCGCCTCACATCGGAAAACAAAGCAATCGCTATGCCAAAGCATTCTGAAAAACTAGTGCAGCGCCTAAACCGTATTGAAGGCCAGGTTCGAGGAATTAGGAGGATGTTGGAGGAGGATCGGTACTGTATAGATGTTCTGAATCAGATATTAGCCGTGCAGGCGGCACTTGGAAAGGTACAGGAGAAAGTGCTTAAGTCTCACGCGGCCAGCTGCGTCGAAGACGCGCTCACGACTGGCGACACTGTCGAACAACGTCAGAAATTTACAGAACTCGTGGCGCTGTTTGGAAAGTACAATTAGGCTGAAGGTCTAACTTCCTAAAAAAATCGCGCGTGGCCAGCGTGACTTGCGTAATGACACGGGAGCACCATGGTAGCCGATCTGTGATCCGTACATCGCTGTTACCGGGGATCACTGCAATCGTTTGCGCTATCCATTCCCCGTAGCAGTGTCCACGTCCCATGGACCGGGTAGTGCCGAAAACACGCGCAGGGGTCCCCGAACCAAGGACCTAGTCCGGTTAGTATTTCCCCCAGGGCCCGCTCGTCCGAACGCCTTGCAATACCCCCCTTGGGGAGACCAACAAAGCTACGGAAAGTCGCATTCAAAAGGTTGGCGGAATTCTCTGTTTATGTCATAAGCTCAACAAGTTATATGGCTACTAACGCACCATCTACCAACCGGGTAAAGAGGCTTCGTGAGCAACGCTCACGAAGCGTGGCCATGGTCGCGCCGGTCGAAGTAGGCGAGGGCGGCGTCGACCTTCTGGTGAGTAACGGGTTGCTCAAGCAGCACTAAACGGGTGACCGAAAGGCGGTTGCGGCAGCGTGTCTTGCGGCCCTTGAGCAATGGTCCATGGGCCGTGGTGCACGGACCACGGGACAAGGTTAAGGACCTCACGCAGCAAACAACATTAGCGAATGAACGTGAGACCTCGTGAACGGGGTACTTAGATGTTAACAAAAGCTAACCAAAGAAAGTTCATTGAATCGGGAGTCGCAACACGTTTCGGATCAGATTGTCCAGGCAAACGTTGTCTTGCTAAGAATCATCGCGGTACTCCCTGCCAAAAACCTGCTATTACTGGTAAGGACCGATGCCAACTTCACGGCGGCAAGAGCATCGGGCGGAGGACACCGGAAGGAAAGGCGCGGGTCGTTGCAGCGAACACGAAGCACGGACGGAGAAGCCGTGCCCATGTTGAGATGATCAAGGCAATCAACGCCGAACTGAAGCGCGTTATCCTTGAGTGCAGACGGGCTGGGTTGCTTCCTTAGTCACTGGCCCCCAGCGGGGGCTGCTGGGCGGGTCCTGGGGTCAAGCAGCGTGATCCGTGGTGCACGGACCACTATATAGCAAAATTCGCCACGCTTTTCTCCTAGTGGTCGCGATTAGGATTCGATGGTGGCAGTTTACGCTAGATCTAACTACTAGATTTGTTGCGATGGGTATTCAGCAAAAACCGAACGGTGCGTCGTTGAGAAAAGAATGACTTGGAATGGATCGCGGCGGCCTCCCTGCTCCATCCCTGGCGAACCAATCGGCATCCCGGGTACCGCCAATCCGATTGCCTTTGGACGATCCGTCAATAAGCGCATTACCTCTCTTGCCGGTACGTGGCCCTCTATAACGTAGCCATCAATGACTGCCGTATGACAAGATCGTAATTCAGGAACCACCCCAAATTTCTTCTTAATGGGGCGGAGGTCAGTGATGTCGGTGGCAACCACTCGGAAGCCTGCGCTACGCATATGGGCGACCCACGCGCTGCAGCAGCCACATGATGGTGACTTATAGACTTTTAACACATGGGTTCCTGCGAACGCGCTTGGTGCAAAGTGGCCTATACCCAAAGACATAAAGCCCAGAGCAGTTAGGTTAAAAAATTTACGGCGTGAGAGATAATCCACCTTATTCCTCCAAGACTGTTAGCGAGACACAAATAGAAACCAAAATGCTCACGACGCAACCATTCCTCGTAATCAGACTCCAACACCCCACCATATCACCAATGGATCCTTTGAGGGGGATCTTGGTTTCAGCGTTAGGGTCTTGGGTCGAGGAGCGTGATCCTTGGTGCACGGCCCATTGTCCAGGGGCCCGAACTCGTTATTCAGCTAGCCAAATTGCAGTAACGACTGATAGGGCTGCTGTGGTCGGCGGTGCTGATTGGCGATCGACGGGAAATTATCGATTATTTTTTGTTGCCTATTTCGCCGACGCATAGGGTGCCCATCTTAAACAATAGTTGATTACATTTCAGCCAGGTTATCAGTGGAGGTGTGGCTTTCCCGCGGGGATGGCGACGGTAACGTCGGGTTTCGTGATCATCAGATCGAGACCCCAGTCTGCCTTGCTCGTGACCGTTATTATCTGGTGCAGTAGTCCATGAAACAGTTCAGCGTTGAGGTCAAGCGTGATGTCTTGCCCCGTCTCGATTTTGAGAATGATGTGCGTGATACCCTCTCTGTTGACACTGCACTTGCCGCCGACAACCATGAGCGGTGTCTCTGTGAGCAGCTTGTTACGCTCTTCGGTGTCATGGGGCTTGTTCATCATAACTTTCTGTAGAGCCTCCTGATGTTCCACGGCGCGGGCTGCCGCTCGGTTGCGGTCATCCTCCGAAGCCTGACGAGGCAGTGCCTCCATGGCCGTTATCAAGATACTCCACAGCAGTTTGATGAATCGTCTCGTCAACCAAAGTTGAGTCTCCAGGCCTTCGGTTGTACTGATGCGGAACAGCACACGGTCGTGCTCTGCCGCGTAGCCCATAGTCATCTGATGCAGGGCGTTGGTGGACATGCTCGTCCCCTGAAGATGGCGCTCTCCCGCTGAGCCACGCGCTTTTCTGAACGATTCCCTAACAAAACCAAGCTGTTCGTTGTTGAGTCTATGAGAGCTGATTTACTCCTGCAACATGCTTTTTGTGTGCTCGCTGTGACACCAGTGTGACAAAGTTTTAGACCCGAAGGAAAGAGGCACTAGTCTCTTTCCCAGTAACTTGAAACACGGATCACGCACCACGGTCCATTGCCCAGGGGCCCGGGCTCGTAATTCATTAACCAGTCTGCAGTAACGACTGGTCGGGCCGCTATGATTGGCGGGGCGGTTTATCAGGCTGGGGCTTGGACTAAGTTTTGCTCAAATGGTGTGGCTGTTGAGCATCTGCTAGCCCTTCCCCCATGTTGTGCAATAAAAGATCGGTGTAGGGGTGGGATGTTCTGGTTAGCTAGCTCAGGCATTGCAGCCTTCGAACTAGTTTTGGAACTGGGAGTATGACATCCAGTACAACCGGCCTCCTGACCATCGGCGTGTTTTGCTTCACATTACTAATAATTAATGCCGCCACGTTGGATCGTAGAAAGTCCGTTGATTGAGCCAAACCCGAAGCCTCAATCAAGGGATGGCCAATATGACAGGTGAGCCGGACTCAATTCTCTTACGGAACTAGACGAATAAAACCGTTGTACAGGGCTATAAAAACATCTGCGTCCCGTTCCGCATTCGGCAAAATACGTTCTGTTAGCCGTGCGACCAGGAAATTCATGATTGAAAGGGTAGTAATCCACCGTCATTCCATCCGTAGAAGTGAGGGCTCGCAGAACACACTCGTGGTCGTACGTGCGATCATCACCCATTACACCAACAGTTCCATTAGGAAAGGTCTGCCACGACTGATTCTGACCAACGGCGCATGAATCCGATCTTGTTGGCGAACGCCACGAGTAGGCAGAACTGATAGGCACCCGCCTTCTGGGCACGGGCAATTTGAGCCTTGCAGTCGTTCGGGCTACCAGCAATGGCCATCCGCTCGGCGAGATAATCCACCAGCCCCAATTCCTCAATCAATCGAACGTTTGCGCCGCCTGGAACCTGATGCTGGTCGAAACGATAACGCCCCATCACTTCATGAAAAGTGGGTTCCAATTCAGAGGGAATCTGCTTGCCGTCGGTCGTCACCTGGGCCAGGTGCTTGGCGCCTGAGGCGAGGGACATCATTAGGCTTTCGATGGCAGCAGTTCGTGAATCCGCGACCGCCGCTGAGGTCCACCACCACAAATCTAGATCCTCTACCCTCCGTCCAGCGCTCGCCGCGCCCACGCCAATGTGCGTCAATGAAGCCTTGATGTTTTCGGGCAACAGGCCATTCAGGATGATGACCCCGTCGGCAATCTCCCCTGCCAGCTCCATGGTGCGCGGTCCGATCGCAGCAATATAGATGGGTACATACGGTGGTTTCCAGGTGATACGGACCGGGGTGCCTTGGTACACCGATTCTCCTCGGAGCAGTAACTGGCGTATGGTAGTCACGTATTCTCTGAGTTCCGCCAGTTTGGCTGGGCGCAGCCCTAGGTTGTGAACGGCGCTGTCACCCGTACCAATGCCCAATATGACACGTCCCGGGGCCAATTCGGCCAGGGTCGCGATGGCAGATGCAGCAACAGCGGGATGGCGAGTGATAGGATTGATTACCATCGGACCGAACCGCACGCGTCGGGTATGTGCCGCAGCGAGGGTTGATGAAACAATATTCTCTCTATAAACGGACTGGGAATCAGGGATCCCCACGAGATCGAACCCAAGAACCTCTGCTTCCAGGCACCAGGCAGAAAACTCCGCGGGGGGTCCGGGCAAAAATGCTACGCCGAATTTTGGTGGTATATCTTGTTGCGCCACAATTCCATTACTCCCTCTCGTCGGTTCAATTTAAACGATCTGTCCTTCTGGGGATTATTCCCATTCCGAAAAACCTGATTTCTGGGGATACCTGTCTTTTCAATTTGGGAGTCCGGATGGAAGAAGTAGCTTTTCTTGAACCCGCGCCGTCGAGCGAAGTTAGGCCCCTCAAATAAACGGGTCATATTTGATTTTAGACATGCGACCCCATGAGTGGGCCAGACATCGATGCTAAAAATAATTAGCATAGCAGAGTTTCTATAAGGAGGATGTCATGAAAATTGGTTTAGGTGTGGCTGCAGTTGTTGCTCTTTTCGCTTCGTTTGCCTCTGTGCCGGTAACGGCGGCGGAAATATTGACCTTGAAGGCGAGTTCTGGACGTTTCAAAAAGTCAGGGTGAATTTTATCCAAACTATTTAGTCTTTCTGAAGGGGCTTGACTCGGCCACTGCTAAAACCGATTGGGTGGATAAGGAATATTGTGCAGTGCTGGACGTGCATGAAGGAGCAGAAGCCGGTCAAAGTGCAATTATGATTCAAAAAAAATCAAGCGATCGGAGCCCACAACCGGAGTGGTGAGGATTGTAAGGGAAAGGGCACTACCTGCTTGAAAGGGGCTGAGGGTTTTACCGAACAGCTTCGATTCAAGGTAAAGGTAAAATATGCAGATTCAGCCGCCGCTCTGCCTGCGGAGCTGCAGGGTCGAACCTGGGCCGAGTATCCCGAAATGCTGGGCAGAAGAGCATTTGAAGAGCTGGGTCCCTTTGATCTGCATATCGTCATTGAGTGAATCTGCTTAATATTTAAGTCCGTATTGGCGATGTGGGACAGGTTATTTGATATGACATCATATTGGGGCGAATGAACAAATTTATGATTTATTTATTTCAAACCATTCTGAATTTGCCATAACTACTGAGGCTTCAATTTGAGTTTCCGGGACAGTCCAATAGCTGTGCAACAGGCGTACGGTGTCTGATTGGGACGTTTTGCAAAAGCCGTGCTTTTCATAAAAGCTGATTGCCCAAGTTGCATCATCCCAGGTGCCGATCAAGATCGACCCATTAATGGATGTACGGCAATGGGAAAGCAGTGCTGAACCGATACCACATCTTTGGATAGACGGGTCCACATACGCGTGACGGATCAATGTTACGTCCTCGATTTTTTGCACGCCCATTATACCTTTAAGTACCCCCTCCTGCTCAAACCCACTAAACTTAATTCCAGCCGCAATTTCCCGAACAAGCTCTTGTTCGTGCATATAGGGCTCTTTCCATTGATTGGCTGGAATAAAGGCTCGGTAGGATTTGGCAGCCGTGTTGATGAGCGCCAGTATTGCCTCAAGATCGCTCTTCTTACAGGCGTGTATCATAGCTAATGGCTCTCACCTACTTCGCCTGTATGCACAGGAGTTGTGAAGCCAAGAAGTAGAACTAGGGTTACTACGTATCTCATAAACAAATGCTATGCCTCGTTCTGAGGCAATTCAATAGGCCTACATGACTAGCTGAGTGGGCCTGAATACACAGATTCTGCACTTGCCCATACCTCCCAAAGGGGTTCTTTATAATTATCCGGTCCGTGGTGATGAAAAACAGATAATTGCCGGGTATCCTGCACCCCCTGAATTTGCTTCCCAGGTCTATGCGCAGGCACTACTTCCAAACCTTGTTGCGCGAGTTACGCAGGGCGGGGAATCCTTTGACGACGCGATTGCTTGGGCAGAAAATGAGGCTGAACTCGTGTCGCGTGGGTAGTGTAACGTTTATAATTAATGTCAGGCCTTCACCAAGAGAAGAGTTTCCATGTCCGGATCATGCGAGGGGCGGGTCGCGATCCTTACAGGGGCTGGGCGTAGAGTAGGTAGACAGCATGCGAACCAATGATTTCAATGACTTAGGAACAGCCTCTTAAAGTTTTGATTCAATACGGTGTCCATATGGTACCCAAAAAACGGGTCTTGAACCCCGGTTTGGCCAGGGTAGATCCCGTTTCCGATTTCTCGAAGCAGTCATCACACACCACTGCCCAGTACCAAGACATCAAACCGCTCTGAGTCCGTCACTTCTCTATGTACTAACCTTCGCCGAGGTTACCCAAGTCACCCCCACTAACGTACGCTTATTCATTTGCTTCACTTGCTGGGACATCCTTCATCCCATAGTTCCATTTAACAGTAATTTCTAGTCGGTGAGGAATCATTAGCATCCGCTATTCTGCTCCCCCCAACGCGTAAGAGTCCGGCAAAGGACCGCTGCAACCAAATGATCAGGTGACAGTTCTAAGCCAGACAAGTCAGTTCCTGTAAGATTAACATCTGCCAAATCTGCGTGACGTAAATCGACACCATTGAGATTGGCACCACTAAAGTTCGCTCCTCTCATAAGAGCATAGCTCAGTATGGCACCATTCAAATTAGCATGAGAAAAATTAGCCTTACGTAAATTAGCTCTTGTAAGATCAGCAGAACTCAGATCCGCGTGACGCAACTCGACACCATTCAGGTTGGCACCACTAAAGTTCGCCCCTCTCGCAAGAGCGTAATTCAGTATGGCACCGTCCAAATTAGCATGAGAAAAATTAGCCTTACGTAAATTAGCTTTCGTAAGATCAGCAGAACTCAGATCCGCGTGACGCAACTCGGCACCATTCAGGTTGGCACCACTAAAATTCGCCCCTCTCGCAAGAGCGTAATTCAGTATGGCACCGTCCAAATTAGCATCAGAAAAATTAGCCTTGCGCAAATAGGCCATCGTAAGATTGGCAGAACTCAGATCCGTCATGCTCAGATCCGCATCACCAAGATATGCCTTTCTTAAATCCGCGCCACTTAGAATGGCGTGGCTTAAATACACGCTTTTCAAATTGGCGCCCGATAGATCTGCCTCACTCATACTAGCGCCATCCAGGTCCGCTCGGCTCAGATTTATACCACTCAGGTTATTCTTTTCTAACCAAGCTCCCCTTAGATCCGACCCGGTAAGATCAGCCTCATGTAGATCTACCTCGTTCAAATAGGCCCAGCGGAGATCCGCGTTCCGCATTACGACTTGCCTCAGGTTAGCCTTGTGCAGGATCGCTCCACGTAGCACGGCTCCTGTTAGATAGCAGCGTGCGCACCCTTTGCCTGCCTTCAGTCGTCGCACGTTTTCATCAACTAGTTCCTCGAATTCGGTTCCCGATGTCGCCGAAACAACACTCGCAAACAGGCCAACCGAAACGCTCAGAAACGCACTTAAGGCCATGAAAAGAAAATTTGCAGGCAATTTATACAATCCTAGTCTTGTTAACGGGCCACACGCAAAGAGAGCTACTTTTTGTAGTTCACTAAATTATGCACGATGCGGTCGACTGCTATGCTAAATGGCCCAAGTATTGCGCCACATAATCCGTTTTGACCTCTGCTTTATAAGCCTCCATCAAACGCGTCGTGACTGGCCCCGGTACCGTGCCATCAGCTACTGGTCTGCCATTGAATTTTCCCATGGGACAAAGGCATAGGGAGGTTGATGTAATAAAAGCCTCGTCCGCCGTGGCGGCATCGTATGGAGACAGGTCATCCTCCTGTATCTCTATACTAAGGCCACGGCATAGGTCGAGGGTCACCGCACGACTCACCCCTGCTAGAACATACTGTGCCTTAGGTGTACGTACCTTGCCGCCATGTACCAAGAATATATTGCTACCGCTCCCCTCAGTCAGAAATCCGCGAGTATCCAACAGCACTGGCCAGGCGTCTGGCGCCGACTTCTGCGTTTCCAAGCCGGCTACAATCAGGTTCAGATAGTTGTGGGTCTTTGCCGCTGGATTGAGGCATTCGGGCGGCGTGCGCCGGGTGGACGGCACCACCACTTCGATACCGTCACGGAACAAGCTCGCCCGTTTAGCCAGCGGCAGGGGCACACATGTGACGATTACCGTGGGCTCGGCCCTGTCTCCCGGTCCGTTGGGATTGTTGGATCCCCGTGTCACCCGTAAGATGACCCAATAGTCGTCACTGGGACCCAGCAGATGTGCGTTACGTTCAACGACCTGTTCGGAAATGGCGCAAAATTTATCGGCATCCAGACCCGGATCGATCTGCACATAACGCAGTGACCGCATCAGACGCTCCACATGTTCCCTCAGCCGATAGATCTTGCCTCCGAAGGTGCGCGCCGTGTCAAACACCGCGTCGCCATATATGAAGCCGCGATCGGAGATAGGAATGGTAGCTCTGGATTCTGGTACAAACTCGCCGTTCAAATAGACCACTCGTTCGTTCGATAGGCTTTCGCTCATTCCGCCGTCTCCCAACTGCAGGCAAATTCCTTCAATCCTCCTTATACCAAGGAGAAGTTACGTCTTTCTGCGAAAATGGCCAAGGAACATGAGATCTTCTATATCCGCAATCCAAAGGGTGTAAGTGAGTTGAAACGAGAGGACGCCTTCACATATATCACCGAGAATTTTCCAGGCAAATGACCTTCATTATCTCCTTCAATGCATATTTCCACTAACTCTCTCAGCATTGTGAGATGTGTCTAGTTTGATGGACTAAGAATAACCGGAGGAGTCTACGTCCTAATGTTTCTATCAGCGGCACCATAGATGCGGCCTCTTGGGTGTTCGACCTATGTAGATCAACCCAACAGAAACTCGGACTTTGGGACGATATCGAAAGCAATGGAGATGCGTTTCTTATTTTCTGAAAATGGGAAGACTCGGTGAGGCAGAGATGAGGGAAAAAGAACCAGCCGCGTCGGCTTTGGCTTTATAGTGGTTTAAAACTTATCTGATCAGGTAATCGCAACTGCTGTCTAGTGTTTTTGTCGTGCCTACGCGGCGCCCAAAGACGGGACTTTTTATAGACGGGGTATCTCTCGTATCTGTCCTGTCATAGGTTATTTCTACACACTGGTTGTAATTCGTTATGAAGAAAAAAGGCGGCCTTATTAACGGATTTTAGAGTAGGGAAGTGAAGTAAGATCGCCAAGTAGTTACAGTGCCAAACGACGTAGAGGTCCGGGGGAGCAAGCCGCGCCCAGGTAAATGCGTAAAACTTGAGCGCGAGCACGTCCCACATCTATTGCTTGTGGCGTGATTGAGGCCAAAGAAGGGCTCCCGCATGGCGCTTTCATGGCAATGGTTGAAAGCGATCTGACTTTCGGTCAAAGCACGCCCAACCAGCTTATGGCGGTTTCCAAAGACAATAGAGTTTTGAATTCGGAACACGTTCCGAATCCACCGCCAAATTGGGGAACACTCTATCAATTGACCCAACTATCCGATGGGCAATTCGAGATGGGTCTGGAAGAAGGCTGGTTTCGAGTCGTCATCAGCGCTCTTGCAAGTTTTACTACCGCCCACCTTCAGGCTATGAAAAGCAGGGCGAAAATGTGTGCAACCGAGTATGATTGAGATCGGCGAGGTCGGCACACCTCAGCGCCGAAACCAAGGCCCTGCAGCTCTTCATGATGCGGGCGCGCGCCTGCAGATCATAATCCTTCGAACCACCTCCATATTCATCACAACTGCGACGACGCCCAGGGTGAGCAGAGGCTGATTTAAGATGGCGCCGAGGAAGATTAACAACACCCGCACGTCCCGGCCTAACCGAAAATATGAGGCGCCTTCCAGTCTTTGCGCCATCACCCCGTCATACTTGTCTGCTGTATAGCTGTTCAGGAAAGACCCTAGGATTGCCGTGAACCCCAGCAAGATGGCCAGGCCCGTGCCCTCCGCCGCAAATTCGTGCCACATCAACCCGAACAATAGGAAGGCGTCGGCATACCTGTCGAGGACAGCGTCAAACCAACCGCCAAACTCGCTCTGCGAATGCTTCAGGCGGGCGATCTCGCCGTCGCAACCGTCGATGACCGAGGCCAGTTGCGCTAAAACACCACCGGCGACCAGGGCTGGATAGCCGTTCAATGCCATCGACCCGGCCGCAATACATGACAGCAACCAGGAGATCAGAGAAATTTGGTTGGGCGTCAACGAGGTGCGCACCAAATAGCGACTGAGCCACCGCGAAACAGGTCGGTTGAGATGGCGCGACACCGGCCCGTCCCGGGTCTTGCGGCCCTGGTCACGCATCAGACGTCGTTCGGCTTCACGCAAAGCGTCGGGCGTGTCCACGTCGAGCCACGCCAGTCCCGTGACATCGACGGTTCTCGCCCGGCCTTCACCTGCCAGTTCCCTGAGTCCGTCGGAAAGCCCATGCCTGTTCCGTGTTGCAGCGCGCTCGAGACCCTCGAACAGGGCGGGCGTGCAAAGCATGACCCCGGTATCACCAGCGTCCCAATTGTCGAGTGTCTTGTCTATTTCCTTAATGCGTCCGTTGTCGATCTTGACCCGAGTGACATCGTCGAGATCGAAAATAGCATCCTTGTCGCGGTCTACAGCGAGGCAAATTTCTCCTGGTGCGGGAGGATCGTCGGCCAGTGTCCGTGCCATTTCCGGATCGAAATGATGATCGATCATTACCAGGAAGAAGGGTGCCTCGCCGGTGCGACCCTTGGCCGCCAGGGCACTGGCGCCGTTTCCGTGCTCCCAGTCCTCAGCTTCAATGAAGTCAATAATGACGCCGCGACGTCGGGCAATACCCAAAAAATGGGCTCTAACCGTTTCGGCTTCATGACCTAGGGTGACGAGAAACTGGCGGACACCGACAGCCAGCAATACGCAGACGACCCGTTCTGCAAGGGTCAGTCCAAGCACCTTGGTCAGGGGTTTAGGTGTCTTGGTTTTCTGTCGAAGCCGAGATCCCAAACCGGCGGCCAGGATCAGCGCCATTCCCGGTGTCGCGTTGGTCAAGTTAGTGTTATCCCTTCCCCAAAACTTCCGCTATTCTTGCACACAGTTCCCGGCTCGACGCCGCGATCAGGCTGACGCGGTCGGTCAAGTTTTCCGGTGTCGCCAGGGGGCCGCCATCGAGGCCGGTGACCCAGCCCCCCGCTTCTATCACCAACCGGGCGGCGGCGAGGTAGCTTTCCGCCGTCAGACGCCCACGCACGTCCACATGGGCGTCGGTTGCTCCCTCGGCAACTAGGGAGAGGGCTCGAGACGCGGAGCCATAGCTCCGCACGCCTCTGGCAGCTGACATCAGGCGAGTAAGGCCCGGCGACGGAGAATGATGGTTGAGTTCGATCGAGATCATGGCCCGGGCGACGGTGCGCACACTGAAAGTCTGGAGGCGGTCCTTCCCGCGCCATGCGCCGGAGCCCTTGAGAGCGATCAGGGGTGTGTCCTGATCGAACAGCCCGACCAGGGCCGCTTCAACCCAATCGGGGTGGAGGAAGGCATCAACCGGCAGCACGGCGCAGGATAAGGCCGACAACGGCAACCCCCTAGCCCAGTTGTCGGACCCGTCCACCGGATCCAGGACGAGGCGATGCCGCGGTGTACCGGAACCAATTTTCAGTTGCCCGCTCTCCTCGGAATCGACGACCACCGGCAATTTGAGTTTTCGGAGGGCAGCCAAAGCCGCGTCGTTGGCGGCAAGGTCAAACAATTTGACGTCGTCGCCCTTCGCGTTCCTGGCGCCGCTTTCCGCGCGCCCAGATTCCATGACGGCATCACGCACCTGGCGATGAAGCACGAGGAACCGTTCCACCCAAGGCGAGTCCGTAGTCGGAACGATGTTTCCTCCCGCCGGACTATTGCCGGTCGGTTTGCTGACGGACCTACTCGGCGACGCGCGTTTGAGTTTGAGTGGTCTCCTCACGGAGGCCTCCTCTGGTCTCATTCCCTCCTATAAACGAATCCGTTAATTCATAAGCAACCGAATCGCGCATCTGCGTAGGCGGACTCTTCATGTAATAGGCGGAGGCCGCCTCCAACGGGCCACCGATGCCGCGTTCCAACCCCAGCTTGGCGCAACGGATCGCGTCGATAACCACGCCCGCGCTGTTGGGGGAATCCTGGACCGACAACCTGAGTTCTAATTCCAAAGGTACGTCACCGAAGCCGCGGCCTTCCATCCGGATGAAGGCGACCTTGTTGTCGTCCTGCCACGGAACGTAATCAGATGGCCCGATGTGGATGTCCCGGGAATCTAGCCGTTCGTCCAGCTGCGATTGCACGGATTCCGTCTTGGAGACCTTTTTGGATTTCAAGCGGTCGAGGGCTTTCATATTGAGAAAGTCCGTGTTGCCTCCCGTGTTCAGCTGATAAGTCCGGTCAAGGGGTACACCCCTGTCGCCAAATAGGCGTGTGAGGGTTCGGTGCACGATGGTGGCGCCGACTTGGCTTTTGATATCGTCCCCAACGATGGGGAGGCCGGCCTTGCGGAATTTCTTAGCCCATTCGGGATCGGAGGCGATGAACACCGGGACGCAGTTGACCATAGCCACACCGGCCTCTAGGCAAGCCCGGGCATAATGCCGACCCGCTTCTTCCGAGCCAACCGGCATATAGCAGACCAGAACTTCCGCCTTGGCGTCCTTGAGGACCTGGACAACGTTGACCGGTTCCTCGTCGGAGGGCCGGAAGGCCTCGTCGCTGGGATAGTCGGCCATGTGAGGCGCCACACCGTCGAGAACCGGCCCCATCTGCACCACGACGTCGGATACCGGCAGGACGCTTTGGAAAACCTTCGTGCAGTTGGGTTTGGCGAAAATTGCCTCCTCTACCCGCTTGCCCACCTTGCGCCGATCAATATCGAAGGCGGCCACGATCTCGATGTCTCCCGGGCGCCAATCACCGATCTGGACATGCATGAGGCCGGAAAACGCTTCCACGTTCCGTCCCCTGTAGTATTCCAACCCTTGGACCAGGGAACTCGCGCAGTTGCCGACACCGGCGATAGCTACTCTGATCGTTTTCATACAAGATCCTCCTCAAATTGTTGTGGGAAAGCTCAACAACCGCCCGTCCAGGGAGTGGGCGTGGGTATGCAAACGCACACCCGCCACAGACCGCCTAAACGCGTGATCGCAGTTTCCTCGAAAACACTACTGGCAGTGCTCAAACGTGCCGGTGGGTGGCCACTTTTGAGTTTCCCACCCCGACAATTCACCTAACGACCGGAATCCGCAGAGGGGACCCCGACTTAATCAATTCGCGACCAACCACACGACAAAACTAACCGCGAGGATGTCTTTGTCATGTGGTACTTAATTGAGGCCAAAACAAGGTTACTCGAGGCCAAAAAAGTCTTGGACATAGCAGATTCATGCTACTTGGGAATCATTTTTAAAGGCTTTGATCCTAAGAAAGTTGTGAGAGAAGGCGACTGACGGATTGAGAAAGTGGTTCGCGTAAGAAGCAGGAGTCCTCTTACCTCAGGTACATTTTTAGATCCTGTTCTCCATGGAAGTGATGCGGGACATTCGGTCTTTACCAAATATCTCATCCAGTTTTTAGAAGATTAGCAGGAGGTCTTAAGAGGCCCCGAACTTTACGATGGCTTAAAGAAAAAGGTTGCACTGAATTCGGACCAAACGCCGCAATTTGGTGTTCTCCACAAAGCCGGAGACGAAAGCGGTGATTTTGTGTTTGTGGAAACCAATTAACGAGATAAATGGATCGTGATCCGTGATCTGTGGTGCCTGGACCGGGTAGGGGTGGAACGAGCACAGGGATCCACGGACCAAGGAGCAGTTAAACCTGGTCAACCCCCTCAAACTGGAAACCATATGCAAGTTTAGGCGTGCGAGCCTGCGCACGGGATGATTTACCTGTATGCTGGGTTCGCAGAGAATGTGCAAAAGTTTATTGGATAGCTAAAGGCGTTGGGAACATCCTACCGGTGAGTTTAACAAACTTCGCTGCAGAATTGGCCAGCTATCAAAACCGTGAGGGTGAATGGAG
>PTKE01000053.1 GCA_002937585.1 Alphaproteobacteria bacterium MarineAlpha9_Bin6
GTTAAATCAGCCCCTACTATAAATCTAACTCCTTTCCCATCCGCTTTTCCGCCATGGCACTGTACACACCACTTAAAATAAAGGCGCGCACCTTCGTGGATTGCAATTTCATCGCCCGACAATGGGTTTGAGCGTGGGTAGATATCTACGGCCGCTTCTGTGACCGGTACGTTGGTCGCCGGTAAAACAGCCAAGATAAATAACAGGGCAGCGAAAAATAGCAGCCATCGAAAGTGCAGGTGTTGTGTCACGAGTTGTCTCTCCGCGGCATGGATTGAGAAGTAAAGCGAGCGGTGTGCGACACCTGCCCCGCTTCTTTCTACGAGCCTGAACGGTCCCTTTCCAGAGATGGTACATCCAGAACGCGGCCACTGCCACCGATGGGACAGAGGCAACATATATTGTCGCGAATTATTCGTAATCCGTCAACGTCATACTACATGCGATGGAAAAAAAGAAATGAGAATAAAAAAAGTGGGACAAGGGGTAATGTCCCTTGTCCCACCCAAAAAGCTAGAAGTTTATTTCAAGCTAAACGCTACGATTGCCGCGCTGTCTTTCAGATTAATTAACTTGTCTAAATTCAACGCATTAACCGCGTAGCCAACATAGGAACCTTGGCCGCTT
The DNA here is from genome assembly GCA_002937585.1 of Alphaproteobacteria bacterium MarineAlpha9_Bin6. Lineage (GTDB taxonomy): Bacteria > Pseudomonadota > Alphaproteobacteria > UBA7887 > UBA7887. The sequence goes on from PTKE01000053.1 coordinate 628, forward strand.
ACGACGCCAATGTACTGCGTGCCACCCACGTCATAGGAGACGATGCCGCCATTGTGCCCGGAGCCATTGTTGAATTTCCACAACAACGATCCATCTGCTGCGTCGATTGCTTCAACCCAGCCATCTTGGGTCGCGTTGAACAACAGACCGCCGCCGGTCGACAATAGCGCCGAATGCGGAATGATGTCGTAACGACGTTCCCATGCAAGGTCACCGCTTATCGGGTCACGCGCAGTGATGAAAGCGTGGCTTGATTGGCCCGGCGGATCGGTGCCGATCCACTCTGCGGCCATATAGGCCTGAGCGAATGGCTCGGTTGTACGTACCTCAGAACCGGCGGTGATGTAGTCGGCTCCACCCTTCGGTGCCACCGTTAACCACATGCACCATTCCTGAACTGTACGATAGAACAGGCCGGTTTCTGGGCTATACGTGCCGTGGTTCCAGCTGTGACCGCCATCGATGGCAGGGCAGACAAGAGTTTTCTCACCCGCTATTGGCCACAACATATTTTCCCACTGACCCGTCTCAAGATTGAAACCACTGGTCCAGTTCTGGTTCTTCATATCCGCATAGACGTTAAGCGGCTGTCCGGTTTTTGAATCGTGAACGTGGTTAAAACCGTTCTTTCCTGGATGCAAAACCACACTGCGACCATTGTCGTCGAGCATGACGTACTCTCCAGGAGCCGCATCATAGTCGTACGGATCGCTAGGAGCTTCCTGGAAGTACCAATTCAGCTTGCCGGTGTCCAGATCCAGAGCCACTGTTGACGAAGTGTAGAGGTTATCGCCAGGACGGATGGCATCTGAGTTAACGTCACGGCAATCAGAACCACAATAATCGTAGTCAGGGTTCGGGTTTCCGGTACCCATGATAATCTGGTTGTTGGCATAATCGACGGTGCCAGGCTGCCATGAGCCACCACCACCCCATTTCCAGGTATCGCCACCCCAAGTCGCGAGTGCAGCTTCGTCACCACGACCGGTAGTGTAGAACGTCCATTTGAGACTGCCATCCTTCGGATCGATACCGAAAATCTTACCTTCGACGGGGTACTCACCACCGTTCTGGCCGATTACAAACAGATCCGAGCTAACAAAAACGCCAGCACCTGAGATGCCTGCGGTCTCTTTGGAGGAGTCAACGAGTTGGACATCCCAGATTACTTCGCCGGTCCGCTCGTCTAACGCGACCATGTGGCCGTCGGCACGACCCATGTAAACCCGACCGTCGCCGATCGCTAGGCCGCGAGTGTGCGAAAAGAACGAACGTGAGATAATTGCCGCGTCCATTTCTGGGATATAGATCCATTCCCTCTCACCGGTGGCCGCGTTGAGCCTCCAAACGGTGGACGGATTGGTGGCTAAATACATGTGGCCATCTATCACCAACGGAGTGCCATGCAGGCCCTGCCGGACGTCACCCGGCTGGAAGATCCAGGCCGGCCTTAGATCACGGACATTGTCAGTATTGATCTGACCAAGCGGGCTATAACGCCACGCACGATCTTGGGCGCGGTCGTAATAGCACCAGTTACTATCCGGACAATGCCGGATATTTTCTTCAGACGAATCAGCTAACGCCACCGGCGTGCCAATTGCACCCACCATGGCGACACACGCCGCAACTTGCCAGGATCGCTGAAGCGATCGCAGCAAATTCACTTTGCGCTGTCTTTGCATATAGAGCCCTCCCTTCAAGAGACTACCTTGTAAGACATGATCTCCCCCGAAGCTCAACAAGCCGATGTGCTCCGCGGCGTTTCGTCCGCTCCCATTATCTATCGAGGATTCAGACGCGATTAAGGGCCCCAAAGTTGCTTAGGCTGAATTTAAAGAGCCAATGCTACGAACGAGGCCGGTAACTGTGAATATAATCGCGAATTATCAGTGCGACGTCAATGTGCCATGACATATCGCGCAAAGCTTGTACGATGCCAAAAATTGTATGCTTTGGGGTTGGGTCGTCTAACTTAAAGTGGGGAACAACAAGTCAGTATTCCATGGGGTATGGGTATGGGTAATAAGAGGTAGCCATGGCATATGATCTGAAAATTCTTAATGGAATTATCGTTGATGGCACTGGCGATGCTGGACGGATGGGCGATGTCGGGGTTAGGGAGGGCAAAATTGTTGCTTTGGGTACGGTTCTGGGACCAGCGGAGCAAACCCTAGACGCCCTCGGGAAGGTAGTTTGTCCCGGATTTGTCGATGTTCATACTCACTATGACGCCCAGTTGCTATGGGATCGTGCCATGTCGATTTCGCCTTGGCATGGGGTCACGACGGTGGTCATTGGAAATTGCGGATTTGGAGTCGCGCCAACCCGGCCTACCCACCGCGATTTGATCCTCCGTACCCTTGAAAAAGTGGAAGGCATGAGTGCAGATGCCCTCAGGGCGGGGTTGGGGGAGGATTGGGGTTTCAAAACCTTTCCCGAATATCTGGACCTCATCGAACGGCAGGGTATCGCGATAAACGTCGGCGTCTTGCTTGGCCATACTCCGATCCGGCTTGAGGTAATGGGGGAAGACGCGGTGCGTAGGGCCGCCACTCCAGAAGAGATAAGCGAGATGTCTGACATCATTCGCGAAGGCATGTACGCTGGCGCACTCGGGTTTGCAACATCGCACGCTCCGACACACCATGGTTTCGGTGGTCATCCAGTGCCTAGCCGATTAGCGCCGATGGAAGAGTTAGATGAGCTTGTTGGCGCCATGGCGGAGTCCCGCCGCGGGATTTTGCAAGCGACGGTTGGTCGCACCTTGTTTCATGAAGAGTTCCGTTCGCTAGCAAGCCACCACGATATACCGATTACTTGGACTGCGTTGCTTGCTGGAATGTCTGGTCCAGGATCACATAGACGGCATCAGGCACAGGCGCTGGAGCTTATCAACGACGGATTAAATGTCGTTCCACAGATTTCATGTCGTCCCTTGAATTTTGATTTTGATTTCAACGATCCGTTTGTCTTCCAAATGAGGCCCCTATTTGGTCCAACGATGAAAACTGATCGGGAAGGTCGGCGGCGGATATATTCTGATCCTGATTTTCGCGCAGCTTTCAAGAAAGATTCGGTTGCAAGTGCCCGAAACCCGTTAGCCGGCTGGATGGAGAGAGCGGTAATTTCGCTTTCACCCGGCCAGGAGGCCAATGAGGAGCGACCTCTTGTGGATGTTGCGGCAGAACAAGGTGTGACACCGATCGATTTGGCGTTAGACCTCAGTCTTAAGTCCGACTTTGGCGCCCGCTTTAGGTTCCCGGTAGTGAATTTTGATGAAGAAGAGGTCGAAGAGTTGCTCCGAGATCCAAACATGCTGGTAGCTCTTTCAGATGCTGGCGCGCACGCTAGCCAGTTGTGTGACGCATGCTATTCGACACATCTCCTAGGCCATTGGGTTCGGGAAAAGGGTGTGCTTGAACTTGAGCGTGCTATCCACATGTTGACTTTGCGTCCGGCAGAAGTTTTTGGAATTATGGATCGAGGCCTGTTAGCAGTTGGGCGACCTGCTGATATCGTTACATTTGATCCAGATACTGTGAAGGCGGGGTCCTTACGACGGGTCCGCGATTTGCCGGGTGGGGCGGATCGGTTGGTGGCAGATGCCGTGGGTATCGCGGCGGTCGTGGTGAATGGCACCGTTATTCGCCAAAATGGCGAAGACAGAGAAAATGGCAATCGGTTTCCAGGTCGGTTGTTGCGCGGTGGTGCGGCTGCATGAAAGGAGAGGGTTTGTGAAAATATCGCGGCTTCGACTTAGAAAGCTTACCGGATCTTTCGAGACCGAGGGTTTGTTTTGGGAGACACGTCTTGCACGGCCGATCGACATTTACCCTGAATATCGCGATGCGATGCCTGCTTGGGGCGGCAAGCAGCTAGACGACCACAATTTTCAAATTTCTGCAGTATTTCTTGAAATTGAGAGTGATGGTGGTGTGGTGGGAACGGCGGGGCCAACCACTGAGGCGGTTGCGTATATCATAGCCTCACAACTTCAGCCTCTCTTAATGGGGAAGGATCCTTTGGCTTCCGAGTTACTCTGGGATCAAATGCATCGAGAGTTGGTGCACGGACGTCAAGGAGAGGCCATGTGGGCTATCAGCGTAGTTGATTGCGCGCTGTGGGATCTCAAAGGTCGCGTATTCGATGTGCCAGTGTACAGCCTTATTGGTGGTCCAACCCGAAATGATGTTCCGGTTTACGCCAGCATGCTGGGTTATTCCGTCGAGGATCCTGTCTTAGTGCGTGAACGTGCCAAAGCGGCTCAAGAACAGGGTTATCGTGCGCAGAAATGGTTCTTCCGTTATGGCCCAATGAGTGGTGCGGACGGACTTTCCCGTAACGTTGAGCTCGTAAAAAATTTGCGGGAAACACTTGGGGAAGATGATGCTATTATGCTCGATTGTTGGCAAAGTATGGACGTTCCGTACGTTCTCTCCTTGGCAGATCGAATTGCCGAATACCGCCCATATTGGCTTGAGGAGTGCGTAATGCCGGATCGCATTGATAGCTACCGACGGATCAAGGATAAGATCAATATTCCTCTGTCGGGGGCCGAGCATGAATATACCCGCTGGGGCTTCAAACGATTTGTCGACGCGGGCGCACTCGACATCCTTCAGCCGGACATTTACTGGTGTGGAGGATTATCGGAAACTCTTAAAATTGCATCCTATGCAACAATTCATGATTTAATAACGATCCCGCACGGTCACTCGACACCAGCATCACTGCAGTTCTCCTTGACCCAATCCCCAATTCACACTCCTTATCAGGAGTATTTGGTGAAATGGAATACAATTCATCAGCACTTTTTAAAAAATCCATTGTCTCCGAAGAATGGTTTTCTATCTGCACCTAACGAACCGGGTATGAACATGATGCTCGATTCAGACAAGATTGAGTCTGAAGAGGAAATGTTTACATCTGGGTCGCACTTTAATGCGAGGTTTCACTAGTCAGCGTGTAATGCTCCCTCCGCTTCAAGTGCTCGAATAGCATCGTCATCCATGTCCAGCCATTCTGCCAATGTATCTCGGTTATGTTGACCTAGTGAAGGCACCTTGGTTCCGACACCGTAACTGGCACGTTGAAAGCGTAGGGGGGTGTTGGGCACTTTAAAGTTACCCACTGCGTCTGAAACTTCGACAATTCCATTGCGAGCTTTTACCTGAGGCTGTCCCATGGCTTCTGCAATCGTGCGGTAACGACCGTATGGACACCCACTCGGGAGGAGCGCAGCCTCGCATTCTACCGAGTTATGTTGGCGTGCCCAATCCTCGATCATTGCCCATAGAGTGGTCCAGTTCTTAATTCGCTCTGAGGCATCTGAGAATCGCGGGTCAGTGAGCCATTCGTCGTGATCGAGGGCGAGTGCAAGACTTTCGAAATTTTTTTGGGTGACCGGCATGACCAATATATATCCATCCTGTGTCTTGATCGGTGAATAGATAGGAACAATACGGCCCGGTTTATCGATTTGCGCCCTCTGGAACTCAAATGGTAATAAGCTTTGGATGCACTCAATTAACGCGATGTCGATCCGTTCCCCTTGTCCGGTCCGTTCGCGTCGGAACAATGCAGCATTGATTGCCGCCAGCGCGTGAAGTGATCCCAGTACGTCAGCTGCTACCGGCCGTCCACGGGATGGTGGCGGTGTTCCTTCTTGATAATCGCGCATTGCGAAATCGAAGCCGCTGGTGGCGTGTATGAGAGGAGCAAATGCAGGTTCACTTGCCGCCGGACCAGTTTGGCCGTATCCGGATATCGAGCAATAAACGAGATCTGGACGTTGTTCCGATAGAGACAGGTAACCCAGTCCAAAGCGCTCCATTACTCCAGGACGAAAATTCTCTACTAGTACATCAGATTGCGCAGCCAAGTGAGTTACCACTTCAAGTGCATTCGGTTTTTTGAGATCAATTGATAAACTGCGCTTCCCTAAATTTAACTGTCCAAAATACGTGCTATGCTCACGATGTATTGGGGACACTGCACGGAGTAAATCGCCGTGTGGTGGCTCGACCTTGATTACGTCAGCTCCCAGATCCGCCATCAAACGAGTGCAGTAGGGTCCTGCCACGAATGCCGTAAAATCAAGCACACGAATTCCACTGAGTGGACGATTGTTTTGCTGTGACATGTGTTCTTCTTTACTGGTTAAAGTCGACAACGCGGCAACAAACCAAGCTTTTAGACGTCCACGTCTTAAGATAGTTCTTTGAAAGGCAAACGTCTGGAAGGAGTCTTTGACTATATTGCACTTCTGCGTTTTTGAAACGCCATGGCAGGATATACATTCGGATGAAAAAATTACCTATCGCGGTTAACACGTACTCTTACATTTACAGGCTCAGTGCTCCAGACAGCGTCCATCACCTATTAGGGTTGGGATTCAAGCGTTTTGAGTTGCTATTCAACGCCGGGCACATCTGGGTCTCCGATCTTGAGCCTTCCTCGCGTAACGCTCCTCCAACCTGGTTAACCAATGAGGGCGCTGAAATTGTTTCATTCAATTTGCCAATTATGGATCACAATTTGACAAGCCCCAATCCAGACACACGTCTTTTCACCTACGAACGGTTTCTAGAATTGATTGAGCTTGCGAGTGTCTGGTCGGTCCCCTACGTCGTGCTGGTGCCAGGAAAAGTATCTCCATTATTGCCGGCACCTGCAACTTCGTTGCTCGGTTGGTTTATTGATGGCGTTAGCGCGCTGGCAGAAGTTGCAAGCCAGTGTGGGACAAAAATTTTGATTGAGAATGTGCCCGCTACTTTTGCACCTTTAGCTAGTGATTTAACAAAAGTTCTAGAAAAGCTTAACGATAATCGGGTTGGTGTTGTTTACGATGTTGCTAATGGATTGTTTGCCGGTGAGGATCCGGCTGCCGGTTTAAAACTGTTGGGTGATTGGATTGAGTTAATTCATTTGTCGGATACCGGAAAAAATCTATGGCGACACGATCCTGTTGGCACGGGAGAAGTTGATTTTAGATCGGTGGCGGAAGCAATTCACTCAATCGGTTTCTCAGGTCAATCGGTGATGGAGATTATTTCCTCCAACCCAGACCATGATTTGCTGGAAAGCCGGAGGCTTTTGGCGCAATGGGGATGGCAGGAAAGTGAGGAAGGATGACTGCAGAAAAGGCTCTTGTGGTTGGGGCCACCGGAATGGTGGGAACCCGTTTGGTGGAGCATTTGATCAGTGACGGGTGGTCCGTGGTTGGGCTCTGTCGGAAGCCGCCTACTGACTCTAACGGGATATATTACCTATCTGTGGATTTGCTCAATGTTGATGAGTGCAACAAAAAACTGGGCGGTATACATGATGTAAGTCACGTGTTTTATGCTGCCCGCGCGAAGCACCATGAAGGTGCGATTGAGCCGGTTGAGGAAAACCTGGCAATGCTTCAAAACATAGTAGAAGTGGTAAGCGCAGCTTCACCTGCACTTCGCCACGTTCACTTGGTTCATGGCGCAAAATATTATGGGTCTCACTTGGGGCGCTATAAAACTCCGGCCAAGGAAGATGATCCCCGCCATACGCCACCAAATTTTTATTATGACCAGCAAGATTTTGTTGCTCAACATGCGGGTGCATGGAACTGGTCAATATCGAGACCGGCACTTGTATATGATTATACCCCTGGTCGTTCCCGGAATCCGGTCTCGCTGATAGCTGCCTATGCAGCAATTTCACGCGCCTTGGGCTTGCCACTTGATTATCCGGGTTCCGAATCTAGTTACAAAGCCTTGGTAGAGGGTGTTGCCGCAACCCATTTGGCAAGCGCTATAGTCTGGATCGCAACAACGGAATCCTGCGTGAACGAGGCCTTTAATGTTACCAATGGTGATTACTTTCGATGGGAAAATATTTGGCCGAGAATTGCCACCTACTTTCAGCTGCCAGCGGGACGGCCACGCCGCTTGTCTCTGTCGAAGATAATGTCTGACAAGGGGGGACTCTGGCATCGCATCGTGCATCAGCATAAATTAGTAAAAACAGAACTGGTTGATCTCGCATTATGGTCCTTTGGCGATTTCATGTTTGGCTCCAGTTGGGATTTGTGTAGCAGTACAACCAAGTTGAGAGACGCCGGATTCACGGATATTGTCGACACCGAATGCATGATCTTCAATCTGTTTGATCTTTATCGTTCCAGTAAATTTATTGCGTAGACTGCGGTCGTTTAGTCGTCGGCTGGCGAACTGAACTCAGTGGCTAAGGGTATTTTAAGGATCGTTTATGTGCGTCATTAGAACATTGTGCGGCATGATTCTTATTTTCGTAGGGCATATTTGGGCGTCTCCTGTCCCTGAGGCAAGTTGGTTGGCGGGGAGTGATGGCGAGGGAGATTTTGGCCCACTCGACTACCGACTTAGTGCTAGGAGTGTCGTAAAAGCCACCTTCCCGGACGCGGACGAGATTTCATTGGCATCCGGTGTACCGCCTGTGGCGACCGTATACCGTGACGGAGATGTGATCGGTTATCTCTTTTCTACTTATGAAACAATCGATGCGCGCGGGTATGCCGGAGAGGCTTTCGACATTGTGGCTGGCGTTGATTTGGACGGCAAAGTCACAGGTGCAAGTTTGTTGTCGCATAACGAACCAATCGTCAAATCCCAGGGGGCGTTGGAGTGGGGTTTACAGAACTATTTTAGTACGCTTCACAATCTCAATATTCTTCGTCCCGTTCACAATATAGGTGAAGGCCGCCTTGGTGGCCGGGCAGTTGATAGCGTAAGTGGTGCAACCATCAGCGCAACGTTGATGTACAGCGCGATCATATTGGCGGCGCGGAGGGTTGCTCGTGAGCGTGGACTGATAGAGAATCTAGAAGAGGCGAAAATCGTGCTCGATCTCGATACCTATGAGAAAACGAGTTGGCCCTCTCTCCGATCGGAAGGGTCCATCCAGTGCCGAAAATTTGATCCGAACAATAAGGCTGGCGTGCCTACCGAAATTTGTATTTCTCTTGTCACGCCGGCTGGTATTGGGCGGAATCTTTTCGGCGATAAATGGTATGGCTATCATTTGTCACAGATTGGATATGGCGTCCAATTACTTTGGATTGGTAGTAGAGGGGCGAATTCATGGAAGGGAGCCCTTAGTGATAAAATTGTCAGCGATTCGTATGTTTCTGGATCTAAAAAACCCTTTCAATTTTCGCAGCTTAATCCGGAAGTGATGTTGGAGAAAGCTGTCGATAAATTAGAAGAAGAAACAGAAGAAACAGAAGAAACAGAAACGGTTCCTTCGGCAACAGACCCAACTGTTGAGGGCCCTAGCATAATTTTAAAGCAGGGAGATTTTGCATTATCACTTGGCTTTGGTGAACTTATTCCACCCACCGCCGTGCGTGCAATGGACGCACCCAAGTTCGATAGCGTGGGATTGATCAAAGTCAAAGGGGGTAACAAGTTTCAACCGTATTTACCTTGGCACTTAGAGTTGGATTTCGTGGGTGTTGATGAGAACGAAACCGAATTAATAAACATCGATTACCAAATTCCTTCAAAGTACGTGGTTGGGGCGGATTTTGATCTGGAAGAATCGGGTCTTCAGCCCATCAAATATGTTCTTGGTGGATTGGTGCGAGAAAGCAAACTGACGGACTGGCAGCGTGCCTGGGTTGGACAGGCTTTTAATATTTTTGTTTTGGTAATGCTTTTGGTTGTGGTCAGTGCTGTGCTGGTATTCAAGCATGTGATCGTGCGACGACGTCAGTTGTATCGTTGGGTGCGCCTTTCGATCCTTGCGGTGGTGCTTGTATGGCTTGGTTGGATTGCAGGCGCACAGCTTTCTATTGTTAATGTCTTTGCTTATGCCCAGGCGATAGCGGGAAGATTGGAGTGGAGTACGTTATTGTTTGAGCCTTTGATCGTGATCCTGGTGGTATATACAGCGTTGTCCTTAATTCTGCTCGGTCGTGGTGTCTTCTGTGGTTGGTTATGCCCGTTCGGAGCGTTCCAGGAACTGCTCAGCCAATTGGCGCGGTTTGCGCGGGTGCCACAACTGACGCCAAGCTTTACTCTTAATGAAGGTTTGTGGGCGGTAAAATATCTGGTCGTAATCGGACTCGCCGCAGTGTCTGTTCTGTGGTCGATGGAGTTGGGTCTACTGGGCGCCGAGGTGGAGCCATTTAAGACTGCCATCACGCTCAAATTTGAGCGTCCATGGCCGTACGCTGTATACGCTATCCTTTTATTGGTAGTCGGGCTTTTCATGGAACGATTCTTCTGTCGTTTCTTATGTCCTTTGGGTGGCGTGCTTGCCTTCCTGGGTCGTTTTCGTTTGTTTCAATGGTTAAAACGACGCCCTGAATGCGGTGCTCCATGCCACATCTGCGAGGTGTCTTGCCCGGTACAGGCAATCGAACCCAGTGGGACTATCAACATGAACGAATGTTTCCAATGCCTCGATTGTCAGGTCGATTATTATGACGATCGGCGTTGTCCGCCCTTGGTATTTCTCCGAAAGAAAAACGAACCCACAACAATATTCTTTCCGAATCCGTTAGCCGCGAAGTGAGAGAAATATCAATGCGTTTCGGTTGGTGCATGGCTTGTGGAAAAAAGGAGAGATCGGTAAATGCGTTTGAGGAGATATACGGTCGAGGATTAGCGTGGCTTTCGGTAGTTATAGTAGCGGGGCTAATCGGTGGATTGATCTCTCCTGAGTCCAAAGCCGAGGTATTAGGCGGCCTTGATCAGCGTTTAAATCCGGATCTTCTTGCCCAAGTCTTCCCTGGTGCTCAAAGTTTTGGTGCGGTAGGGGGGAAACCTGCGGCTGCGCCCGTTTTCCAGGAAGGCGATCTGGATGGATTTCTTACCACTGTTGGCTATGTTTTTTCGGTTGGTGATATCTTGAAGCCTACTGGTTACACGGGTCAGCCATTTGATATTACAGTTGGGATTAACCTTGATGGTTTTGTTACCGGGGCTGTCCTACGCACGCACGATGAACCGATGTTTCGTAATACCGGTTTTAAAATGGAGCTCGAACAAGCGATCTCGGGGTTGGTTGGTATAGATGTTCTTGCTGTCCCATTGGATGTTCCACAACACGTACGCCTTGGAGATTCTAGCGCACTGGTCATGCTTGACAGCATCTATCGCGCTGGAAGGGAGGTCGCGGTATCACGCGAACTGCGTGGCCCGGGTGAGCGTGAGGGGCGACGCCTTGATATCGAGAGCTACCAACAATTGGATTGGGAGAGTTTACGACGGATGGGGGCCATACGGAACGTTCTGTTAAGGAATGACCATGTCGCCAGTGCTCTTGAAGTCGTGGGAAAAACTTCTCCAATTGCATTGGATGAGGCAGACGTTGTTTTTGCTGATATTTACGTGGCTCTGGCAACACCGGCCCTAATCGGTCGTAACCTGCTTGGTGATTCGGTCTATGCAAATAAGGTGCAAAAGCAAGCCAAAAACGGGCACTTTGTACTCGTGGCCATGAGTGGACGCTGGGTGTCAAGTGAAGAGGGGGCATTTCCACGTGGCCACATCGATAATTCTTTGTCGCGAATCCGGCTTCGCCAAGACGGTTTGGTAATAACGTCGGAACAATTGTTAATTCACGAAATAGAAGTTGCCGAAACGGTGAATGCTCCGCGTCTTTCTTGGGTTTCATTGTTGCAGGTTTCTGAGGAAGTGGGATTTGATGGGACACGTCCCTGGATGTTGGAATTTGGCATCGGTGTTGATGGAACAGAAGCCGTTTTCGGTCTACCCTATGTTCTGCCGCCGTCGTTAGTGAGAGAACCCCTTCATCACTTGGTTGCGGTTTCGGAAAGCCGACAGATCGATGTCCCACCGTTATGGGTTACTGTGTGGCTGAACCAAAAGGTCGCGATTGGAATTCTTGCTTTCTCCTTGATAGTGCTTTCGGTGATGCTCGTGTTACAGGGGAAATTGGCGCGGTTCCCAAAAATTTTGGCGTGGTTTCGGACCGGCTTTCTCGTGTTCACACTGGTTTGGATTGGGTGGTACGCTGGCGCTCAGCTCTCGGTTATGCACCTGCTGTCACTTATCCAAGCTCCGTTCCGTGAATGGTCCCTCAGCTCACTTCTTCTAGATCCACTAACTGTTATTGTCATGGCCTTTTCTGCGTTGGGTTTAATAATGCTTGGGCGTGGAGTTTTTTGCGGCTGGTTGTGCCCATTTGGGGCCTTACAGGAACTTCTTAGTCAGGTCGCAAGGCGTTTAAAGGTGCCGCAGACACGTATTCCGCAGAAGCTTAACGAACGGCTCTGGGCATTGAAGTATGCTATCCTAATTGCCTTGGTAGGAATTTCATTTTTTGACGCGCCACACTTGGCAAATGCCGTCGAGGTTGAACCGTTTACGACTGCTATTCTGTTTGGTTTTGCGCGCTCCTGGCCTTTCACGCTTTTCGCGATTTCGATACTTGGTGTGGGCCTCTTTGTTGAACGCTTTTTTTGCCGCTATATGTGTCCGTTGGGCGCCGGTCTAGCGATTGTCGGCCGTTGGCGCATGCTTGAATGGTTTAAACGACGTCCGGAATGCGGCAGCAGTTGCCAAACGTGTAGAGATTTGTGCCCGGTACAGGCGATTGGCACAAACGGCATGATTAATTTAAACGAATGTTATCATTGCTTGTCTTGCCAAGTGGCTTTTTATGATGACGAAATATGTCCGCCTCTGATGGCGCGGCGTGAACGGCGTGAGCGAGCTTTGGGGGGTGGAATCAAAGATCTAAACTTTGAGTCTTCGGCAGTGGCATATTAAAGCAGTCTGAGAAAGTGCCCGTCGTCGTGCCCTGTGGAAGCCACTTCTGGGTATCTTTGTTGATAAGGGAAAGAAAATGTTAAATCACCAAAGCTGGTCCAAGGTCGGGGAACATATGTTGGGAGAACCAGTTGCTGGCGGAGGTCTATTGGATCGGAGAGTGTTCTTAGCAGGTGGGGCTCTGCTTGCGTCAGCTGCGACATTGCGGGATGCAACTGCGGGCTCAGATTCAATTGGTGATGATGCTCCTGCTTCTATGACGAGGCCTGGCAAGGTATTCCAGGGTTATGGTGTGCCAGCGGTTCCCGAAAAGTCAATTCAGCGAACAGTGTTGCAACCCTATGGAGAGTTGGCACCAGGTGCCGGGGTGGCGATGACCCCGTTAGGAGCGTTGGAGGGAACTATTACGCCGAACGGGTTGCACTTCGAACGAAGTCACAATGGGCGCCCGACTATTGATCCAGATGCACATCGGTTTCTTATACATGGTTTAGTTAAACGGCCCCTTAAATTCACTTTAGAGTCGCTCTTGCGTTATCCAATGGTAACTCGAACCTGTTTTATAGAGTGCTCCGGAAACAGTTTTTTCAACAGCAATCTTTTTCCCGAGCCTATGCAAGTGCCAGTGGGAATGATTCACGGACTTGTATCCGGAGCGGAATGGACAGGAGTGCCGCTTAACATATTGTTGGAGGAGGCAGGGCTGGATCCGAAAGGGAAATGGATTTTGGCAGAAGGTGCCGACTCCGCTGGCATGAGTCGCAGCATACCCATCGAGAAGGCGCTCGATGACGCAATTGTTGCGCTTTACCAAAACGGAGAACGTCTGCGAGCTGAGCAGGGGTATCCAATGCGTCTCTTGTTGCCGGGATTTGAGGGGAACATGTCGGTTAAGTGGTTGCGGCGCATCAAAGTTACCACCGGGCCAACCTATACCAAAGATGAGACATCAAAGTATTCTGATTTGATGCCGGATGGCACTGCCCGGCTGTTCACTTTCACCATGGGGGTTAAGTCAACTATCACCCGTCCTGCTACGGGAGTGGCTATGAGCGGGCCGGGCCTGTATGAAATATCGGGACTGGCTTGGTCCGGTCACGGGTCGATCATTCGCGTAGAGGTCTCAGCGGACGGTGGCAAGAGTTGGGCAGACGCAGCACTCGGCGACCCGGTTCTCCCGATGGCGCTTACACGGTTTCGTATTCCCTGGCGCTGGGATGGCGGGCCAACCATACTGCAGAGCCGCGCGACGGATGACGGGGGTAACACCCAGTTGCGTCGAGAAGTTTGGTCTGCCCAATATGCGGATGGGCAACTTTACCACTGCAATGCAATTCAGACGTGGGGTATTGGCCGTAACGGGGAGGTGAGTAATGTCTATATCTGATTTCAGATGGCATGCCTCCTTGGTTTTGATGCTCGTGTTCGCGTCGATGCACTCAGCATTTGCCCAATTGGGGCCGTCGTTGGGAGAGTCTGTGACTCCGGAAGAAGTAGGGAAGTGGGACATCAGCATAGCTCCAGATGGGTTAACTTTGCCACCAGGAGAAGGGAGCGCGCCGCACGGTAAGGAAGTGTATCGGAAACACTGTTTACGTTGCCATGGTGAAGGCGCCGAGGGGGGAGATGGGCTGGCCGATCGGTTAGTGGGAGGTATTGGATCATTAGCGTCCGAGTCCCCGATCAAGACCGTTGGCAGCTACTGGCCATATGCGACGACAATTTTTGATTATGTGCGGCGCGCCATGCCTTATGACCTGCCGATGTCGCTAACCAATGATGATGTGTACGCAGTGACAGCTTATGTGTTGGTACTTAACGATATTATCGAACCCACAGACGTATTGAATTCAATCACACTGCCCAATATCGAGATGCCAAACCGTCATGGTTTTGTAATCCATTGGCCTGAGTCCGATTAATCTTTCACAGTACCATTCTTAGGGCTGTTACTCGTCGCTGGTCTATCTATGGTTAGTTACAGTACCAACCTAAAATGAAAATAAACGGTTTGTTTTCTTAACGGATACTTACGGGTGCCGGGACCTTTGCGGGTTTTCGAAGAGGTTGATTTTGGCCGGATACGGTCAGACGAAACAACCAAGGTTTGTCAAATGCGCCACGCCATAGTCCTCGTGGTGCAGTGCGTGCTTCGTTTTCTGCGGACTCGTAGTCGAGAGTTTCTTCGCGAATCATCATCGCCATCCCAGCTCGAATCATTTCTTCGTTGATGGTTTTGTTGTTGGCAGTGCATACGCCATACATACGTCGGCGCCAGTCGGGTGCCATGCGCATGCAGGTGACATCAAAATCCCCGACCAGATCGAGCAAAGTTTTCCCAGCTGCGACCGCACAGTTCCACATCTTCCCGTTTTCGTCGAAACAGGGTTGTCGTTCTTCGGGCGCGTCCACACCAAACAAAAATATTAGTTGTTGGTTGATGGCTATCATGTCCGTGCCAAGGATTTCCGCTTTGCCTGTGATACTTTCTCCAATCCCATCGTTCCCTGCGGACGGCATTGCTAACGTTATCGCGGCAAGCGCCAAGCTCGCCAAAATAGTAATTCGGTGTACAATCATGTTGACTCATTATGCGTATCAAAATTGGTTTGGCTAGGCGACGCTGTTTAAAATTTAAATGAGCAGAAAATTGAACAGCATTCGTATCATTGTGATTACACTTTTAATTGGTGTTTGCGCGCCGGTCGTTAGTTTTGCTCAAGATGCCATATGGTTAGAGCTCAACAGCCGAGGTATGAAGGCCTACGAAAGTGGGGATTTAAGTTCGGCTGAAAAGTTTTATCGAGGAGCACTCGAGGTAGCAGCGGATGGTGAGTTGCGTGCTGAAATGTCGGCGACGTTGAATAATTTGGGTCTACTGTTTAAGGCGACGGGTCGCCTAGAGGAGGCAGCTTCGGTACTTCATAATGCGCTCGAACTAAGGTTTTCAGTCTATGGTGCGCGTCATCGATATACTGCGCAAAGCATGAACAACCTTGGACGCCTGATGGAGGCATTGGGCCGATATTCGGCTGCAGAGCAACTCTATTCCCAAGCTGTTGATATTTATTCCGAGTGGAAGGGTGGAGGCACGTCGGTGCTGGCAGGTGCTTTGAGTAACTTGGCCAGTCTGTACGAGCGGATGGGCCGTCTGGAGGACGCTTATCGGAATCTCAACCGTGCCGTATCCATTTATGACGTTACCCTGCCCCCTGGCCACCCAAAACTTGCGAGTACGGTAAACACTCTAGCCACGGTTTTGGTTAAGATGGGTCATGGTGTCGCGGCGGAGGCAATGTACAGGCGCGTCATTGAACTCGGGGTTGACGAGAAGGGTGTTCTCGCATTTGAGGCTGCAACAGCGCTTAATAACTTGGCGGCTCTTAAGAAAGAAAATTGTGCCTATGAAGAGGCGAGTGATCTATATGAAAGGGCTATTCAACTTTGGCGTGACGTCGTCGGCGGTCGGAGCCAAGACCTTGCCGTCACATATAACAACCTGGCTGGATTACGTACCCGGCAGGCGCGTTTCGATGAAGCGGAGCAGCTTTACCAGAGATCCATTTTGTTGCACGAGCAGGTTCTAGGAGCACGCAATCGGTATTTGATCCCACCACTTGAGGGTTATGCGTATTTTTTGTTGGTAACAAACCATCCGGAACAGGCGCAGGTGTTGATCAAGCGCTCGAACCAGATCCGTGACCAACACGATTTGGATACCGTCACGATGGCACAAATCGAAGACAGGGATCGTTCGTGTGGAGATGAAACGTAACTAGGTACGCAGGGTTCACTTGAAGCGAGTGCTTCAATCAACTCTTGGGCGCGCCAAGCCAATCACGTTCCGTATTTTAGCATCCGAGAAATCTGTGTTGTCAATGATTGCATCTGTCAAGTTGGCTTCGGTTAGATTCACGCTCTTGAACACTGCACCTCTTAGCTCTGCACCTACTAACGTGGCGCCTTCCAGGTTGGCGTTTGAAAAATCCGCGTTAGATAGATTGGCGTTGGACAGGTCGGCGCCTCGAAGGTCGGCACTACGCATGCTCGCGTGTTCTAGGTTGGCACCACGCATGTAAACACCACGAAAATTACCCCACTCCAGTTCCGCGCCATGGAGATTGACTCGGCTCAGGGAAAGGTGTCGGAAGTCTCCGCGT
>PTKE01000054.1 GCA_002937585.1 Alphaproteobacteria bacterium MarineAlpha9_Bin6
TGGATTTGGATCAATTAAGACTGGCACAGCAACATCGCGGACCGTCGGTCCGTCTGACCCAGTTAAAAGCGCCGCCGCACCTCGAGACAAAGCGTCCTCGATAAAATCGGCGCCGTCTGCTCGTTTCCCCTTAAACGCCGCAAAAAGAAAACCAGGCTTAACGGCTCGGCTATCAGCGCTTAGACCACTAATAACTGGGTCGGCAGGCAGCTCCGTCGCCACCATCGACACATTCACCATTAGGTCAGTAAGCCGCAAGACGGATCTCGTCACCGTCTAGCTTGACTACCGTCGTCGAGAATTCATCTTTGGCTGTGCCCTCTACTGCGGGTGCAATACCACTCATTGGCCCGATCCTAGCTATCACACGACCAACGACCGGTGCAGCAGTCCAACCACCTGTCACATAACCGTGAGTAGCCGGCGCGCCTTTCGGCTCATCAAGCATTACGAACACCAAATAACGAGGCGCAGAGATAGGAAAAACACCGACAAACGATGACAAAACCCGACTGCGATCGTACCCTTTTGGCCCTACTTTTTCCGCCGTCCCTGTCTTCCCACCCACCCGATAACCGGCCACTTCCGCATTCTGCCCAGTTCCATGAGTAACCGCTAGGCGCAACAACTGGCGCATTGCGCGGGACGTTACCCTACTAACCACACGTTCAGCCGGGTTCAGTTTTTCATTTTCAACAAGGAGGGTTGGCGAGCGCCAGAATCCACCGTTGATTAGCGAAGCTATACCGGCGCACAGCTGCACTGGACTAACTGCAATTCCATGACCGAACCCAATTGTCGCCGTGTTTATGTCTTTCCATTGTTTAGGGTAACGAGGCGCGGCGATTTCCGGTAACTCAATTTGCGAGCGGTCAAGCAATCCGAGGCGCGCCAAAAACTCCCGTTGTATATCCCCGCCTACTGCAAGTGCCATTTTTGCCGCTCCAATATTTGACGAATGGATAAAGATCTCGGGCACCGATAGCCAACGTCCTTCCCCATGAAAATCCCTAATCACATGGCGAGCAAGACGCAGCGGTTCGCTCACGTCAAAACCATCCTGTAGCGTTGCCACCCCTGTGTCTAACGCCATCGCTGTAGTAAAAACCTTGAAGGTAGAACCCATTTCGTAAGTGCCCAACGTGGCACGATTGAACAGAACGTCCTGGTCGACACTGCCGCTCTCGTTGGGGTTAAAGTCCGGCAAACTGACAATTGCGCGCAATCCGCCACTTGCAATATCCAATATTATGCCCACTGCCCCCACCGGGTGATGAAGTAAAATTGCGCGCGCCAGTTCCTCATGCATGACATGCTGGAAGCGGAGATCGATGGAGAGGGTCAACGGCTTATTAGGATGTGACAATAGGCGCTTGTCATAAGTGCGTTCGAGGCCGCTCAACCCACGATTGTCTAGCTTCGCGTACCCGACTGCGTGGACCACTAAAGAGCCATGCGGATAAACCCTGCGCTGTTCCTCAAGAAACCTAAATCCGGGTTCGCCAAGAGCATTGACTGCCGCCACTTGTCGCGGAGTAAGGTGACGCTTAAGCCAGACAAACCGCTTGTCCGAAGAGAGCCTTGCCATCACGGTTTTCAGATCGATCTCGGGCAGCACTTCAGCGAGTCGTGCCGCAGCACTAGCGGAGCTCCGAACATCTTGTGGATCAGCATACAGCGACCGAGTTGCTAGGCTCGTCGCCAATATCACGCCGTTGCGATCAGTTATATCGGCCCGCGCCGGGCCATCGCGAGTCTCGACCTCCTCATTTACTGCGTTTGAGGGACGAACCTCATTGAATAAGGCAACCTCTACCAAACGCATTGACAGCACAAAAAACGCAACAGTGAATAGCCCGGCACCCAGTAAAAGCCGTCTGCGTACAATTTCAATCGACGATTTATGAGCGCCGTGAAGACGAACCTGCGCAGAAGAGTGACCATTCTGACCAGGGACGCATTGGGGATCTCCTCTGCGACGACCGAATTTCTTCATAATTCCTATCTGTCTTGCCTACGCAGAAATGCGGGAATTTCGAGAAGGTCCTCCTCTCTATCTGCCTCCACCATTGCGATTGGAGCGGAAGCTACTTCAACCGTCTCCAAGACTGGCTCACGGGTAGTCGATCGATTTTGCTCCATTGGCGTGGAGGATTGACGGGTCAGAGCCGACCGAGCCATTCGACTAAACAGCCCTTTCCGATCTGACATGTTGGGTCTCTTGCTCTCAACGTCAGGAGTTGACGTGGCCAGCAAATCGTCGGATTCTTTGGTTGCAAGCGCATTATTAGCATGCTGGCTTATGGATATATTCTCAGCAGACTGAGTTGGAATGAAAGGATCGGCTTCGGTCCTTCCAACTGAGCTGAGACCTGCGTTGTCGTCAGCGGATCCAAAATCGGGCGGGGTTCGAGCTTGAGTGGTCGTAAACGTCGTTGCCGTATGTTCAAACAAACTCTGCGGTTGCTCAGATTTAGTCTCACGTCTCGAATTGGGGCTAGCAGAGGGTAAACTGGACTGCACAGGGACTGATTGGGGCGTATTTCCGGGAGCCGCACCTGCTAAGGTGGTTTTTGCTACGACGGCGTGACCAGATCCATTTCGCAAATTCGCCCCGTCACCCTCGTATGCCTCAACACCAATCCCGGTTGCGACCACGGACACCCGAACATGCCCTGAAAGTTCATCGTCGAAAGTGGAGCCAAAGATGATGTTTGCATCATCATCCACCTGTTCACGTATGTGGTTACAGGCTTCGTCAACCTCATAAAGTGTCATATCAGGACCGCCGGTGATATTGATCAGCACACCTCGGGCACCCTTCAGAGATACGTCATCAAGCAACGGGTTATTGATAGCACCTTCGGCTGCATCGAGAGCGCGGCGCTCGCCTTCTGCCTCGCCTGTGCCCATCATTGCTTTTCCCATTTCGTTCATAACAGAACGCACATCAGCAAAATCAAGATTTATCAAACCAGGCATAACCATCAAATCTGTCACCCCACGAACACCTGAATAGAGCACGTCATCAGCCATTTTAAATGCGTCCGCGAAGGTGGTGTTTTCATTTGCTATACGAAAAAGATTTTGGTTTGGAATCATGATTAAGGTATCGACACACTCCTGAAGTTCAGTGATACCCGTTTCCGCTAGGCGCATACGTTTTGCACCTTCAAATTGGAATGGTTTCGTGACAACACCAACAGTCAGAATTCCCTGTTCCCGAGCCAAGCGTGCGATTACCGGTGCGGCGCCGGTACCCGTCCCACCACCCATGCCAGCAGTGATGAACAGCATGTTCGCACCATCTAAATGGTCGAAGATTGTATCGGTTACCTCTTCGGCAGCGGCGCGGCCGACGTCTGGCCGCATGCCCGACCCTAGTCCCCGAGTAAGTGTGGTACCAAGCTGAATACGCCGCTCCGTGAGCGAGTTTGACAACGCCTGCGCATCAGTGTTTGCAACAACGAAATCAACACCCTCAAGGTGAGCGGTAATCATGTTGTTTACCGCGTTGCAGCCCGCACCTCCGACACCAATAACAGTAAGCCTTGGCTTCAGCTCGTGTGTTACCGGAACGCTGAGATTGATCGTCATCCTACTCTCCAAACAATTGTTGTTTCGTTGTGCCTTCTTCTCGGGACATAAACTTCATCACCGTATTTCTGGCGTCCGACTTTCGCGATCGACTTTCAATGGCAGAGTGTCAAACGAAACAATCTGCGAGGGCAAAACCGGACTAAGAAATGACAAATATTTAGTGGTCAACTGCGCAAGCCGTTGCGGCCGATTGAGGTAGGCCCATTCGGCCTCAAGCACGTGAATTGCTTCCTGTTCCATCCGTACTGCGTTTCGGATGTCAGTGAGATCCTGCTTAAGCGAATGAATTCGATACTTTATTTGATATAAGCCAAGGCTCGCCGCAGCAAACAGAAGCACCAAAACTGTTGTGGCTTGCCGGCTCACGCTACTGCCTTCAGCAACCACGGCGCTGCCGACGTTCTCTCGACAGCCCGCAGACGGGCCGACCGGGCGCGCGGATTGGCTGAAATTTCACACGCCTTTGGTCTCACTGGTCGGGCCGTGAGTAAACGAAATGACGGACTACGCCCGGCTCTTAACGTAGGTCGATGCCTACTTGGGTTGCTCCCCCGCCCAACACGCTCACGGAAAAAATTTTTGACTATCCTATCTTCCAGCGAATGAAAAGATACCACCACCAGCCGACCCCCAGCAGTGAGAATTTTTTCAGCAGCGGCGAGGCCCGACGCCAATTCATCTAACTCGTTATTGATATGGACACGGAGCGCCTGAAAAGTGCGCGTAGCAGGGTCCAGACCATCGGCAGACTTTTTAACCACACGACGTATAATAGTCGCCAATTCACGGGTTCGTGAGATAGGCTGTTCTTTCCGCGCAGCAACTATTGCCCTTGCTACAGAAAGAGCACGACGCTCCTCGCCATAGCCACGAATGACTCCGGCAAGTTCCTTCTCACTGGCTTGGTTGACAAAGCTCTTGGCGTCTAGCCCAGCCGCTTCCATTCGCATGTCGAGCGGGCCATCATGGCGGAACGAGAAACCGCGTGATGCATCGTCGAGTTGAGTCGAAGAAACACCGAGATCAAGGACTATACCGCCATCGACTCTGTTAACACCGCGCGCCCTGAGATGGCTATCCATAGCACCAAAACTTCCGCCGATGAAGTCGAAGCGGCCTCCGTGTCCTGCCTTCATCTTCTCCGCGGAACCTCTGGCATGGGGATCACGGTCTATTGCTACAACATTGCAAACTGCGGACGCCAACAATGCCTTGCTGTAGCCGCCGCATCCAAACGTGCCGTCTACATAAAGCGCCCCATCGCGCGGTTTTAATAAAGCTACAACATCGTCTAACAAAACCGGCACGTGACCAACGAGACGGGAGGGAATCGCGTCGGTCACGTGCCGTTCTCCATAGCGTCGGGTGTTGGGCCCGACCCTTGGGGGCGCTGACGCAGCGCCAAGCGGTCGGCGCGGGCGCGTTCCCTGGCTTGTGTCTGGAATTGATCGTGGTCTAACGGTTCCCAGATTTGGAACGTCTTGCCCTTGCCGACGAAAGCCGACTGTCCCTCGATCCCGGCATGGATTCGCAATGATGCAGGCAACACAACGCGGCCATCGCCATCGATACCGAGGGTATAACTAGAAGCAAAAATTAGGTCCGCGAGATTGTCCTGTTCATCCGAAAAAAGATCGAGGCCGTGCACGGTTTCACTGAGTGAATCCATGATAGAACCGGTTAGACACTCTATGCCGTGATGTACGAACGAGGGAAAAGCAAAGAAGTTGGCAGGGCTTCCGAGCAGGGCACGAAAGTCGGCCGGGACGGACACTCGCCCCTTCCGGTCAACCTTGTTGACGTGTGTGCCAACAAAGATAGTCACGCGCCTCCCCTAGTCAGCACCGATTGCCTTTTTCCGAAACCATTCTGGAGTAATACTTTTAGGAGATACAAAATAAGTTTCGGAATTTACTGGGGTATCATGGGTTTTCATGGGTGTCAATGGTGACATAAAGTTAATAAGATGAGTTCTAAAGAACTTCTTCTGAAAATATTTGACCTTTTTCCTGTAAGTATAGAAATAACGTTATACTTTACCAAAAAATATTGGAGTTCGATCTAGAGATATAGATTTTATCTTATTGTTCTTCTTTTGTTCTATTTCTTTACTAGCCACCCGCAAGATTTCTTAGGAGCTCACATCACTGTGACGAAGTTTCCCTTATCAATACTCAAGTAATTAATAAACATAACAATTAGGAGAATTTATGGCGGCAGATAGCCTATAAGCCGGGTTCTGTCCCCGCCGGAGCGGGGGATGGCCATTCATCTGGGACGCCCGTCACCGAGCGCCTCGCGCGACCGACCCGAGTAGCGGCCTCGGAAACCCGACCTGAACCGACATAATCAGCCCGCGCCACTCCTACTTGGTCTTGCTCCTAGTGGGGTTTACCATGCCACCGCCGTTACCGGCGGCGCGGTGCGCTCTTACCGCACCCTTTCACCCTTGCCGGCAGGCAACTGCGCACCGGCGGTCTACTCTCTGTGGCACTTTCCCTAGGGTCACCCCCGCCGGGCGTTACCCGGCACCATGTCTCCGTGGAGCCCGGACTTTCCTCCCCCACCCACAAAAATGGACGAAGGCAGCCATCCGGCTATCTGACACCATCGCACAGTCTGAACGTTATGTCAGGAACGTCAAGAGACCAACGAGCTCCGCCCTGCTATAATGGCAAAATGGGCCTATACTGCACGAAGAAAAGCGTTATGGAGACCAATGTTAATCCAGAAACCGGATAACCCAGCTGCGATTCGGAATGCCAGCCGTCAAGGGCGGTTTAGTGGCCCGACCGGTGGCCTTGCATTGGGAAAGGCACAGGCGAACTTGGCAATCCTGCCACGCGAAGCAGCACTCGAATTCTTGATTTTTTGTCAGCGCAACCCTAAGCCCTGCCCCATCATTGATGTGACAGACCCCGGCGACCCGGAACCGAAGCAGACTGCCAAAGGTGCGGATATACGAACTGACCTGCCACTTTATCGCGTTTACAAGCAAGGGCAACTAGTCGACGAGCCAACTGACATTCTGAGTTATTGGCGTGATGATTTGGTGGCATTTCTCATCGGATGCTCGTTCACATTTGAGAATGCCATGTTATCTGCTGGGCTTCCACTGAACCATCATCGTCAGGGTGGGAGTGTGCCGATGTATATAACGAATATTCAATGCACACCCTCGGGCCGTTTCTCGGGACCAATGGTGGTGTCAATGCGCCCCATGCCACTCAAAAAAGCAATCAAGGCCGTGGAGGTGACGGGCCGTTATCCGCGGGCACACGGCGCACCAATCCACTGGGGTGATCCCACCGCGATTGGCATTGAAAACCTCGCACAGCCAGATTTTGGTACACCTATATCCTTTACCCATCAAGAGGTGCCTATGTTCTGGGCATGTGGAGTCACACCACAAACCGTGATGATGGAGAGCAAGCCGGCCTTCGCCATCACACACTCGCCGGGACACATGTTTGTGACGGATCTCAGAGATGAAGACCTAATGTCTTAGTTTTAGGCATATATCACTTAGGTTTGTATCAGCATGATCACTGACGACTATGAGTTCCAGAACCCAAGCTTCGGGTCTACATCGCTGTTTTAGCCCGCAATGCGTCACGTTTAGCCTCAAGATCAAACCATCGATTCTCGGAATGCGCCAGAGCTGCACGTGCCGTGGCAAGATCCACTGTCGCTACTTCAAAGGCAGCCGGGTCTTTGCGGTAAAAATCAACATCTGCGAGAAGCATCTCTGCCGTCGCAATCTTTTTACTCAATATCTCTATTTCCTGCGGCAAACCTTCAAGTTCACGCTGCTCTTTATAACTGAGGCTCGTGCGTAACCGGCGGGTAACTTTAGTTGCACGGTTGTTTCGCTTTCGGGTGGCAATTGCTGTTTTTGGTTTTAGGCGAAGGTAGTCGCTATAACCGCCAACGTATTCAACGACAGCACCGATACCGTCGAGTACAAGCGTACTGGTAGCAATTCGGTCAATAAAGTCCCGATCATGGCTCACCAAAAGCACTGTGCCGTCATATTCACCAAGCGCCTCCTGGAGAAGATCGAGGGTCTCAACGTCAAGGTCATTTGTGGGTTCATCGAGCGCGAGCAGATTTCCTGGGTGTGCAAACAACCGCGCTAACAATAATCGGCTTCGCTCACCACCTGATAGACTTGAAACTGGACTTAGAGCCTGGCTCTCATCGAAAAAGAAGTCGCTAAGATACCCGACGACATGTTGCGATCGACCCCGTACGTTGACTGTATCACCGCCATTCGTGCAAACGGTTTCCCACAGTGTTTGATTAGGATCAAGAACCTCGCGCCGTTGGTCAAAATAAATTATCTCAAGCCGCGCACCCAACCGCAGGCAACCCTCGTCGGGTTCCAAATCACCAATCAGCATACGTAATAATGTTGTTTTACCGACACCGTTCGGACCTATAATAGCGATCCTATCACCCCGCATGACACGAACCGACAGATCCTTCACAAGAACTCTCTCTCCGTACCGTTTATTTAAATTTTTGGCCTCGATCGCTACGCGACCACTGCGCGGCGATGCATCCATTTCGACGAGAGGCTTTTTTTTAGCAACAACTACGTTACGGCGTTCCGCACGCAAATCTTGCAACTTACGCAACCTGCCTTGGTTACGCTTCCTACGAGCAGTGATCCCATGGCGCAGCCAGTACTCCTCAGCCACAATTTTTCGATCCCGCTTATGATGAGATTTGGCCTCCGATATCTCGATTTCATCTGACCACCGCTCAAACTGTTTAAACCCAGCGTCGAGATGTCTCAGTAACCCGTCATGCAGCCACGCAACTCTGTGAGAAAACTTACCAAGCAAAGCTCGATCATGACTGACCAATACTGCCGCACCGAGAAATCCATTCAGATACGCCTCCAACCATTCAATTGTTTCCACGTCTAAATGATTAGTTGGCTCGTCTAGCAACAATAACTCCGGCTCACAGACAAGAACTTTAGCAAGGGCCATCCGACGTACCTCGCCACCTGACAACGTTTTAATTAAACGTCCCGGGTCGAGTGCGAGCCGCTCCAAGATTGCCGCAGTCCGGTGTTGGTCTCGGTTCACCTCAGTCAATATTTGTGAGACATAATCCGAAATTATTTGATTATCAGAACCAGCATCAACTTCCTGGTCTAGTAGGGCAATACGCAGTCCAGGTCGGCATACGCGCTCACCTTCGTCCACCTCAATCTGCCCTGCAATCAGTTTTAAAAGTGTCGATTTACCACTGGCATTCCGCCCAACCACACAAAGCCTGTCTTTAGCCTGAATGTGGAGATCTAGGTCAGAGAACAGACTACGCTCACCTATATAAAGGGAGACTGAACGCATGGTAACAAGTGGCGGTGTCATTTGGATTTGTATGGTGTTGCGAACCCAAACATCCACTTACACACTGTTGATCTCATAGTTAAAAGATCCCGATCCATCCGTCGTAATATGACGGCACATAACCCCTCAGTTCCCCGCGCGCTGTTTGCGAACCTGATCGTACGCGGAGTTAATTAAGCCTAACTTCTGATTTGCCTGATCTATAAATTCAGGTGGCATCCCCTGCGCTATAAGCTTATCTGGATGATGCTGGAGAACCAGATTCCGATGATGCGATTTCAACTCTTGGTCTGAAACATCCTGTGAAACCCCAAGAATAAGATACGGATCCGACGAAGGATCAGGCGCATGTCCAGCACTGATGCGATCAAATTCAGTATCATTGAAGCCAAATATACGAGCCACCGATCTTAGATAATCGAGCTCAGACCGGTGCAACACACCGTCTGCTTTGGCAATCGCAAATAGTGCATCAAGCAACTCCTCCAACACCGCCAAATTAGAATGAAACATACTTGCGACTTGTTGGGCATATGGCTCGAAATTATCGGCGGTTTCCCTAGCCTCATTAAAAATTGCCCTGACGTCTTTAATCTCGGCGATCGGAATACGAAAGATTCGTTTGAACGTTGCAATTTCGTTATGAGTGACAACACCATCGGCTTTCGCAAGTTTCGCAGCGAGCGCTATCACTGCAATAGCGAACGAAAGTTGGCGTTGGGTTCTCTCTGGTTCGGACCCGTGGCTGACTCCGTCGGACCTCTCGGCAGCTTCCGCTTCGGCGCGAAAGCGGCCGATGTAATGACCGGCGACAACACCCGCCAAAGCACCGAGCGGCCCACCCAGAGCATAACCTGCCGAGGCACCTAATATCTTCCCCCAGACACTCATACCAAGTCACCACAATTCGTTTGAATTGTCAGGGCCGTACCTCGCAGGTTCAATCGACGGATACCTCCTTGAACCGCGAGTGAAACCGCGGCCAAGCCTCGGGGTTCACTAAGCGTGGTGGACGCTCGCCTCGCCAAATTGCCATCCACTGTTCTGCAGCGCCGACACCTGCACAGCGTCTCGCCTCCTGGGTAACACCGGCTGTGTGCATAGTAATTATGACGTTGTCGAACCCAAGCAGAGCATGCTCAATCGGTGGTGGTTCATCAACCCAGACATCTAATCCTGCCCCTCTAATCCCACCAGAAGCCAAAGCCGCAACCAGCGCTTCCTCATCATGGATGCCGCCACGTGCCGTGGTTACAAAATACGCCGATGATTTCATCCGAGCCAGCGCAGCAGCGTCAATCATGCCACGAGTTTCGTCCGTCAACGGACAATTGACCGAAATAAAGTCGGAGTCGCTCAACAGTTCCTCAAGGGAGGTAGTTTCTGCACCGCGTGCAACGATTTGCTCATTTGTGAGATACGGATCATATGCTAAAACGCGCGCTTCAAACAAACCGGAGCAAAGCTCAGCCAAGCGTGTCCCGATGTCGCCAAGGCCTATAATTCCAACAGTTTTTCCATAGAGATCGTTGCCAAGAAAGTCGTTTCGGTGCCAATCTCGGTTTCGGCGCATAGCCCGATCCATCTCGATCATGCGCTTTGACAAACAAAGAATCATTCCAAGAGCATGTTCTGCTACAGCCTCTCGATTTGCACCAGACTGGTTAACAACAATAACACCGGCCTCAGTGCATGCCGTAACATCCACCGTGTCGTATCCGGCACCGTCCGCTGATACCACCAATAATTCGGGACATCTAGCTAGCAACTCAGCCGTGGCACGGTATTGCGGCGGCAACTCGTGCCGAGCCGACGAAATCTGGTAACCGTGGGCCGCGCTAAGCATTGGCCAGTTTTCCTCCTCAGGCGCATCCCAATTTAGATGCTCTACGTCGATTCCAGGACAAGATTCAATTAAATCCTGTCCCTCCTGATGCATCCAACGGTTAAAAAAAACAATTCTTCGGCTGTCGACGGATACCATCTCGCTTCCACTACAAGCGTTCGCATTGCATAGTTGGCAGATAATTCTGGCTGCCCATTATCAGCGAAAGGCACAGAAATTGACACAGGTCGATCATAACACGACAGTGTTGCGGCAACTCTAGCCACCCTTTGGGGTGGCAAGTGGAGAACCTGGAAGCACACGGCTCACTTACGTAGAGCACATCAACAGAACAATGGAAACCCTCCACTATGTTGACCAAAGAGAAATGGCGGAAGGAGATATCTTGGTGATAGAAACCCCAGTGGGGGCGGCTACGGGAAATCGCCCGTCGGCCGCCATGACTAGAAGACACTTGCTTCATCTAAAAAAAGAGGTGTTCCTTGGCCGTATTGAGAATCGCAAAAATGGGAAATCCAGCGCTACAAAAAGTAGCTGACCCAGTCCGAGATCCTACCGCCGAGGAAGTGGCAACACTTGCCAGAGACATGCAAGAAACCTTGGAAGATATCGGCGCAAGCGGTTTGGCCGCACCACAAGTTATGGTAAATCTTCGTGTGGTTGTGTACCGGATAATTCCCTCCCGAATTCCTAAAGGCTCCGGTCTTAAGTCAATACCATGGACCGTCATGATCAATCCCGAAATTACCCCAACAACTGAGACACAGACGGAGGTCTGGGAACGCTGCCTTTCCATACCTGGACTACACGGGAAAGTCCCACGTTGGCCGAAAGTATCGATCAGGTACCAAACCCTCACCGGGGATTGGCTTTCACACAATGCGTATTCGAGTTGGGCCGCGTTGCTACAACACGAATGCGACCATTTAGATGGCGTGCTTTATCCGGCACGCATGACAAACTTGTCGCTTCTTTCCTACAACGATGAACCAGGGCAATTGGCACGTGACGTTGCCAACGACGAGAATATCGATCCACTGTTCGTGGATTTAGTGGAGAGTTGGCCGGCGCGTAAACGCTGGTTCCCTAAACAGACAAATTAGTATTGTTCCACCTACGGGGAAACGGCACCTATAAACTGCTACTTGTTTTCTAAAGCTTCCAATAGGGCTCGCCCGATGCCAAGATCAATTCTGTAAGAACTCACATCCTCGTCTGGACTAGCGATACTGATTGCCTGCTCGTTATCCCTGATACGTGCCTCAACCGTGGTGCGTTCCACTTCAGCCAAGTTTACCGCTTCCTCAGCTAACACAGTACAACGCTCCCCGGTCACCTCGGCAAATCCGCCTGCAACAAATATTCGATCCGAAATCTTGTCACCATCATAAATCTCGATCACCCCGGGACGAACGCCCGACAAAAACAGAGCATGACCAGGGAGCACACCAAAGTCCCCTTCCTCCCCCGGCACAACGACCATATCGACCCCTTGAGATACCAGAAGCCTTTCAGGTGAGACCAATTCGAATTCCACCTTATCAGCCATCGTCGATTAGGCGGCTTCTGCTGCCATTTGCATAGCTTTCTCACGGGCCTCATCTATCGTCCCTACCATATAGAAACTTGCCTCCGGCATGTCATCGCAATTACCATCACAAACCTTTCGGAATCCATCAATCGTGTCCTCGAGACTCACTAGCACTCCTGGTTTACCAGTGAAAATCTCGGCCACGTGAAATGGCTGTGATAGAAACCGTTGAATCTTGCGGGCCCTTGCTACCGTGAGTTTGTCCTCTTCTGACAGTTCATCCATACCAAGAATTGCGATGATGTCCTGCAAAGACTTGTAGGTCTGCAAAATCTCCTGAACACGTCGCGCAACCGCATAATGGTCTTCGCCAATCACACGCGGATCCATCATACGGGAGGTGCTATCGAGCGGATCAACTGCCGGGTAGATTCCAAGTTCAGCAATCTGCCGGCTAAGGACAGTTGTCGCGTCTAAGTGACTGAACGACGTTGCAGGCGCGGGATCGGTTAGATCGTCCGCGGGAACGTAAATTGCCTGAACAGATGTAATCGAGCCTTTCTTGGTAGTGGTAATTCTCTCCTGCAAATTACCCATATCCGTTGCCAATGTTGGCTGGTAGCCAACAGCACTGGGTATCCGACCGAGCAAAACAGACACTTCTGAGCCAGCTTGAGTAAAACGAAAGATGTTATCAATAAACAGGAGCACGTCTTGCCCTTCCTCATCGCGAAAATATTCAGCCACCGTGAGACCAGTAAGGCCAACCCGAGCACGTGCACCCGGTGGCTCGTTCATTTGACCATAAACCAGTGCAGCCTTAGACTCCTCATTGCTATCCGTCTTTATTACGCCAGATTCGATCATCTCATGGTAGAGATCATTCCCCTCACGGGTGCGCTCGCCAACCCCAGCAAAAACTGAATAACCGCCGTGGGCTTTCGCGATGTTGTTGATCAATTCCATTATGATCACAGTCTTCCCAACACCAGCGCCGCCAAAGAGGCCGATCTTACCGCCCTTGGCATATGGCGTGAGTAAATCAACAACCTTAATGCCGGTCACAAGGATCTCGGCTTCGGTGGATTGATCCACAAACTCTGGCGCCGACGCATGAATCGGGCGACGCAGATCAGTCTTGATAGGACCACGGTCGTCTATCGGTTCACCTATGACGTTCATTATACGTCCCAAGGTTTCACGTCCCACTGGAACTGAGATAGGTTGCCCAGTATCATTGACTTCCGCACCTCTAACCAAACCCTCGGTAGAGTCCATAGCGATCGTCCGCACCGTTGCTTCACCCAGGTGCTGGGCTACCTCCAGTATTAACCGATCCCCTTGATTTTCACATTCGAGCGCATTGAGAATTGGCGGGAGATGGTCACCAAATTGGACGTCGACGACTGCACCCATAACCTGGGTGATATGCCCGACTGATTTAGCCATGTTCTTTACTCCATGTGCCGCGTTTAAAGCGCTTCAGCGCCAGAGACTATTTCGATTAGTTCCTTGGTTATCATAGCCTGGCGGGTGCGGTTGTAGGTTAAGGAAAGCTTATTAATCATATCGCCAGCATTACGCGTAGCGTTGTCCATCGCCATCATTCTCGCCCCTTGTTCACTGGCTCCGTTCTCGAGCAA
This sequence comes from Alphaproteobacteria bacterium MarineAlpha9_Bin6, assembly GCA_002937585.1. Lineage (GTDB taxonomy): Bacteria > Pseudomonadota > Alphaproteobacteria > UBA7887 > UBA7887. Next base: position 13,987 of record PTKE01000054.1, read on the forward strand.
GGCATGGTATATTTGCACGCTGATATTTCGCGGAAGTAATTTTTCTAGAATGGCGTCTTCGTCGGGCTCAAATTCATAAATAGCACCATCAAGATTAATCCCATCCGCGGAGGTATTTGGTGAAAACGGAATCAACTGCTGAAATGTCACTACCTGCGTCATCGCCGTCTTAAATTCGTTGTAGACAACCGTACAGACGTCAAATTCTTTACCGTCAAATAGCTCTACGAGCTTACGTGCTACTTCCGTCGCATCGGAATAACCGAACCCGATTGAACCGGGACCGTCTCTGGTCTCCAAAAATTTCGTGCCGTACTCCCGTCTCAGTTGATCCCGTCCCTTGCGGCCAATAATAAACAACTTGACGGTCTTTTTGTCTGCCTCCAGTTCGGAAATACGAGCGCGGACAGCACGCACTATTGACGCATTGAAACCGCCACATAATCCGCGATCCGAAGTCGCTACCACCAACAGATGCGTCTCGTCCGAGTCCGTTCCACGCAACAAGGCAGAAGCACTGTCGTTCTCCGCAACAGTGAGAGCTATTGAACTTACCATACGCTCCATACGTTCCACGTAGGGCCGAGCAGCTTCAGCCTGTTCTTGGGCACGCCGGAGCTTCGAGGCAGCGACCATTTTCATCGCGCTGGTAATTTTTTGGGTTGCCTTGACGCTGTTTATACGAACCCGGAGGTGCTTAAGACTAGGCATGGCAGTAAATATGTTAAAGAGTGGTTTTAGAGAAAATTTTTCCGCACAGTGTCGATCAGTGTCTTGAGAGTTTCTTCTGTGCCCTCAGAGATTTCCCCGTCCTCACGAATCGTCTCCAGCAAATCAGCATGATCGGCACGAAGATCAGCCAGAAGCCGTTCCTCAAAACGTCCCACTTGAGATACTTCTATATTATCCAGGTAACCTCGCACGCCGGCAAACACGACCACTACTTGCTCCTCCACTGGCAACGGTGAGTATTGGCTCTGCTTCAACAGCTCCGTCAACCGTTCTCCACGAGCAAGTAGCCGTTGGGTCGCAGCATCAAGGTCCGATGCAAATTGGGAAAACGCAGCCATTTCTCGATATTGCGCGAGTTCGAGCTTGATCGAGCCAGCGACCTGCTTCATCGCCTTAACCTGAGCAGCCGAGCCAACACGGCTCACCGACAAGCCGACATTAATTGCTGGACGAATGCCCTGATAAAATAGGTCGGTTTCAAGGAATATTTGTCCGTCAGTGATCGAGATGACGTTAGTTGGGATGTAAGCCGACACATCTCCAGCCTGGGTTTCGATCACAGGCAATGCTGTTAGCGAGCCGCCACCAAATTCATCACTCATCTTAGCTGCACGCTCAAGTAAGCGCGAATGAAGGTAAAAAACATCGCCTGGGTAGGCCTCACGTCCGGGAGGGCGACGTAGCAAGAGCGACATTTGCCGGTAGGCCACCGCCTGCTTGGAAAGATCGTCATAAATGATGAGGGCATGCATGCCGTTATCGCGAAAGTACTCACCCATAGCGCAACCGCCATAAGGCGCCAAGAACTGCAAAGGCGCAGGTTCGGAAGCAGACGCAGATACCACGACAGTGTAATCGAGCGCCCCATTCTCCTCGAGAGTCTTAACGATCTGGGCCACCGTTGAGCGCTTTTGGCCAATCGCAACATAGATGCAATATAATTTTTTTGATTCGTCGCTTGTCGCGTTTACGGCCTTCTGATTAATGATCGTATCGATAGCGAGTGCAGTCTTGCCAGTCTGCCTATCACCGATGATAAGTTCTCGTTGTCCGCGCCCGATTGGAACCAAACTATCGACTGCCTTCAGTCCAGTTTGCATTGGTTCATATACAGATTGGCGAGGAATTATACCTGGTGCTTTAACCTCTACCCGCCGACGTTCAACTCCCTCGATTGGTCCTTTGCCGTCAATCGGTTCGCCGAGTGCGTCAACAACCCGCCCAAGCATGTTCTTACCAACCGGGACATCAACTATCGAGCCGGTCCGCTTAACAACATCGCCTTCCTTAATATTTCGATCATCTCCAAAAATGACGATCCCAACATTGTCAGTTTCCAGGTTCAGCGCCATACCTTTAATAGCACCTGGAAACTCCACCATCTCGCCCAACTGGACATTATCGAGTCCGTACGCTCGGGCGATACCGTCCCCAACCGACAGCACCTGTCCAACCTCAGCAACCTCGGCCTCCGTTCCAAAATTAGCAATTTGTTGCTTAAGAATTTCCGAAATTTCGGCGGCGCGGATTTCCATTATCCGACCCCTTTCATTACAAGCTTCATGCGCTGAAGTTTACTGCGCAGCGAATTGTCCACCATGCGCGAACCTATTTTTACAACTAATCCACCAAGAAGATTTCCATCAACCCGACTTCGCACAACCACGTTTTTCCCAACCGCACGACTCAGTTGGTCCGCGATCGCAGATAATTGCAGTTCGCTTAACGACATCGCGCTAGCTACTTCAGCAGTTACTTCCCCACGACCCGTTGCGCTGAGTTCCACAAAAGATCTGATGATTCGACGCAGCACAAACAATCGTCGATTGCGCGCCAACAAACCTATGAATTTCTTTGTCAAATCGCCGAGCCCTATTTTTTCAACCACGGCAGCCATCGCTCTTCCTTGCTCATCTCGTGCGATCACCGGGCTACGAATAAGGCGATTGAGTTCCCCACTACTGTCGAGCATCGATTCCAGAACGATGAGGTCATCCTCTGTACCGTCAATCTCACCCTTTTCTTTGGCAAGATCAAATAACGCCGTCGCGTATCGACCTGCGAGCCCAGAAACGCCGATTGCCTCCTCAGCCACGCGTAATCCCCGCCTGTATTCCAAAAAAATTAGTAAATTGTTGACTAAAAGAAAATAGCGGATGCCCACGCTACCAGCTGGCGACCCGATTTTCGACGGTCGGGTTACCTAACATAGTCGCTAAGGCGTTGCAATATGGGTTGCACAAATGACGGGCCCTGTGCGACCAGTAATTTCCGGTCATGTCACATAAAACTGTAAGGGTCGATATCAACACGTACGATTGCTGCCCGTGTCCACGAAACCGAAGCTAACCAGCCTCGCAATATGGCCTGCAAGTTGTGTCGGCGCGAAGCCTTCACTAGAAGGCGAAACCGGAATCGACCTCGTAGTTGAGCAATCGGCGCCGGGGCCGGGCCAAACACCTCTATCTCACCTTCTCTAGGTGCTGCTCGAGCTAAGTCAGCAGCCACATCTGCCGCTAATCGCTCGATGCGCGACGATATGATCACAGCAGCAAGGCGCACAAATGGTGGCATCCGGGCGGCGCTGCGAGCAGCAAG
>PTKE01000055.1 GCA_002937585.1 Alphaproteobacteria bacterium MarineAlpha9_Bin6
CCCAAACCCACGCCACAACTCGGCGAACTTAAAAAAACCCTTAAGAACTGATCACACCACAAACAGGAGATCAAACAGATGGCGTTTTACGAATTGCGTAAATATAAAATCCGAAGGGGTAAAATGAATGATTGGCTGAGATTAATGGAGGGAGAGATCATCCCATTCCAGGTATCGAAAGGTATGGTAATAACGGGCTCTTTTCGCGGCGAGGCCGACGATAGTGTTTACATCTGGCTACGCCGATTCAATTCCGAGAAAGAACGCGAAAGGCTCTACAAAGCGGTTTACGAGCACCCGCACTGGGTCAATAACATTGCGCCGCGCGTAGGCAAATTGATTTACCGAGAAAAAATAGAAATTCAGCGGATCATCCCGACCAAGAAATCAACTACACAATAAAGCGAGCGTGGGCAAAAACTAGCAAACAAACTCTATCAAATTCAGTTCAAAAGTTAGGGTTCTACCAGCAAGCGGGTGATTGGCATCAAATGTCACACTTCGATCGCTGAACTCAAGAACCTGCAGGCGAATTTCATTGCCGTTCGAGTCCTCTGCCTCAAAAACAGTTCCGATCTCCAGATCGATTGCATCTGGTATACCGGCGCGTTTCACGCTGTGAACGTTCTGTGGGTCATGTGCACCATATGCCTCTGCTGCCTGAAGGATTGCGCTCTTCGTTTCTCCCTCCGCCATGCCGACAAGAGCAGTTTCAAACCCCCGTATAACCTGACCACTGCCAATCGTCACCTCTAGCGGCTCATGTTCTAGCGAGCTATCGAATTCCGTACCATCAGTAAGAGTTCCCGTATAATGCACCCGGACGGTATCCCCCATCTTCGCCTGTCTCATTTAGTTCCCCACACCCTACCTTTCCGTCACTCAATCATGCCTCGCATCCGTTACTTAATTAACGGCACAGACTGCCTCCAATTGACAGTGAATCCCGATGCCATACATTCATTACTGTCTCGCCGCTTTCTCTATCTAGACCTCAATCTCTAACAGGCCACACAGATTCGGGCATTTAAATCCGAAGCTGCCTTTTCTGGACTAAGGGCTTCATCGCCGTGAAACCATATCGAATATATTTAGTTCCCGGAAACGGGCGGTGTTGCCAGTTTCCGTGTCAAGTCCAATTGAAAAAGTGTACTCATGGCGATATCCATCGTTGGGTTCCGTTTCAGGAGTTTTCGCAGATCCTCTGTGGGCCAAGCTACGTAGCGTGTTGGCCGTTTAGTCCGCACCGTCGCCGTAGCACTAGAACCTTGCAAGTAAGACATTTCACCGATGAATGTGCCGTCACGCAAAGACGCTATCTCCCGACGTTGTCGTTCAACAGTGACTTCTCCGTTGTAAATTAATTTCACGTCCTGAAGTGGCTCATTTTCCGTAGCGAGGATTTCACCTTCCACACTCTTATGCCAGTGACCAAGATTCATTAATTTCATAAACTCTACGGGAGAAAAGTTTTTAAATAACGTTTCGTATAGTTCACACTCCTCATCTGAAAAATTTATACTCCGGTTCTCTATGAATAATAAGGCAATGCGAATTACATTGATCATTGTGAACACTGACAACCAAAAAATTACAAGCCATAGGGGGCCTTCTGGCAAAAAATAATTATAGGCTAGACCCAGCAAACCCGATGCCGTAGCAAGCGCACGAAGAAAAATAATGTCACGCATTAAAAATGACAGAGCAGTCAACCCGAACGAAAAGTGGCCGATGAGCCCTAATACAGCCGGCGTCATGGACTATCCTCCATTAGTGACTAGCGTCCTATCAATGGCAGCTACAATCTACAAATCACTAAAAAGTGATCAGTTCAACGATCAAAATTTTCGTAATCCTGCTCAGGGGACTTCCCGTCATCCGGTTGTTCCTTGCGCTCAGCGGATTTTTCCTGCTTCACACGCTGTCGCTCAGCTCTTTTCATAGCTCGGGTCTTTTCACGTTCGCGGCGATCGAAACCATAATTCGTTTTTCTGGCCATAAGCTTCCACCCTGTCAGCAGCTGTAAAAAAGAAGGCCCACATCACTGCAGGCCCTCAACGTCACAAGACGAGAATCATTCAGAAACTGAAAGATTTTCGGCTGAACTTTTACCGTTTCGCCCGGGTTGCAACTCGTAGTTGACCCGCTGACCTTCCTGCAGAGTGGACAGACCTGCCCGCTCGACAGCGGAGATATGAACGAAGGCATCAGAGCCGCCCTCATCGGGCGTAATAAAACCGAAACCTTTGACCGGGTTGAACCACTTCACGGTTCCAATAGCCATTGATACTTCCTCTACGTAATTTATAAACTCCGTGCATTGCACGGAAAGATGCCAGTTCAACGAATTGCATGGAGTATTGGTGCTTTAGTCGGCGTGACAAAGCAAGATACGCCGAAGCCTCGAAGACCTGATGTGGCTTATATGACCAGATAAGGCGACAAAAACAAGGATAACATTAACCCATTTCCAATGTTTGCCAGTGCAAGGGACTAGAGGAGGATCTGATAAATGTATGTTCCCGATCATTTTACGGTAGAAAATCCGGTTTGGGCCCACGAAATCATGCGCACGCACAGCTTTGCAACCCTTGTTTCTGGCGCCACCACCAAACTGACTGCTAGCCATTTACCGCTTTTGTGGACCGACAGCAATCAAGGCAACGGCGTGATTCAGGGACATATGGCTCGCGCCAATCCACAATGGCAAGATTTTACAGAAGATGCTGAGGTAATGGCGATTTTTACCGGACACCACGCCTATATCTCACCGAACTGGTACATCTCTAGACCTGCGGTTCCCACCTGGAACTACGCTGCCGTCCATGCCTACGGCGTCCCGAGGGTGATCAATGACCAAGACACCGTCCGAACATTACTCAAACGTATGGTCACTACCTTTGATGCCGATCCCGACCAAGCCTGGCCCGACGACGAGACCCAGGAGGAGTTTGTCCAGGCAATGATTCCCAACGTTGTCGCATTTGAGATACCGATTGCACGCCTCCAAGCCAAAGCCAAACTCAGCCAAAATCGCCCAGCCAATGATCGGGCACGGGTCGTTACTGCACTTCAGGACTCGAACCAAACAGAAGCGCAAGCACTTGCCAACTTCATGCACAACCAAAAAGCTTAAAAAAATATACGATCACCCGATATACCAACTCATTGCCTCTGCCATTGGTCGGAAATAGTTGTCCCTAATGCATGCTCTAATAACCGTTGGCTGCTCGATATTAATTATTTTTTGTCGCTTAACCTGGTGGCACGAATTTCGATAATGCATGGGAGGCATATGCGCGAGGCGATTATAACTCTGCTTTGGACCGGTTTCGTGCCCTAGCGGAGGAGGACCATGCAGGGTCCCAATACTATCTTGCCTCAATGTACGACACGGGAAAAGATGTGCCGGGAAATGGTACGATCGCAGTGCAATGGTATTTTCTAGCTGCCCAACAGGGTCATTTGTACGCCCAGTCTCGGCTTGGATATATGCACGAGAATAGCAAAGGCGCCCCGAAGAATTACGTAATCGCCTACGTGTGGTAATCCGTGGCAAAGACACTCGGCATGAATTCAGCCGCAAGCAAACTTGCGATCCTCAAACTCAAAATGCGCGCGAGCGACATGTCTGAAGCCAAACATCTGGCTACGGTCTGGCCCGAGCAAGCTCATTAAATAACAAACCACAGTTGGCTAGTTGCTAAAAAAAGGAAATTTAGGTGGAAGACTAGATTACCTCATAATCGGTGCGAGATCGGTCGGCTGTCTACTCCCAAGTGACCTCAGGTTTCGTGAAAGGCAGCAAACTGCTCGAGCGGCTCACGCACCGTTTTAAGGCTGTTCTGAGGCGCGTCAATATCCTCGTATCCAAGGCTCATGCCAACGTGAACCAACTCATGCGCAGGCAGACCAAGTACTTTTTCAACTACTTCGTGGTAGCTGCCCCACGAAGCTTGTGGGCACGTATGTAGGTCCTGCCCACGAGCCGCTAAACAAATATTCTGAAGGAACATTCCATAATCAAGCCAACTCATCCAACCCATATCTCGATCGATTGTGAAGATTATTCCCACTGGAGCACCGAAAAACTCATAGTTCTTAGCGTGAAATTTCTGGGTCCGCTCGCGCTCCCCTTTTTTAATGCCCATTAAGTCGTACAAATCCCAGCCTATTTTTCGCCGACGCGAAAGATAGGGGTCGCGCCATTTGACAAGATAATTGGTGCGATCGTTCGTATGCTGCTCGGACTCATTCCAGAACGCGTGCAACACAGCCTCCGAGAGCCGTTGCAACGCTCCACCAGTAAGGACATGCACTTTCCACGGTTGCGTATTGGTGCCACTTGGAGCCCGCCGCGCAACCTCTAGAATATGCTCAATCGTAACCCGTGGTACCGGGTCTGGGCGATAGGCGCGAATTGAGCGACGGCTTAAGATAGCTTCATCAACATTCAACATTTGTTTTACTGACCCCAGCTCCTTTATGTTTGAGAACTCAAGCAACCTCGTCGCGTTTGTTTACCATGCGATTGAAACCACAGACTTGAACTGCGCTAAGGATTCCACGACACACAAGCGTGAGGCTATTCCGAGTGAGCAGTACACAACGGGAATCTCAATCTAGACGTCACAGTGTGAGCAAGACAATTAATCATTGAACAGGTAACGGATGGACTCAGTCACGAATACTCAACCCGGGTTAGTTCATAACGGTCGAGATTGCCCTCGAACTCTTTCAGTCTCTTCCATATGGACCGCAGCTCCGTGATAGTCGTCCAGTTATGCAGAAACAGGGCAAATCCCCCGTGCACCCTTTGGAATGCGTTCGATACCTGTACCAAAATTCCCAGAGTAATAAGGCCTGTAAATAAACCGGGACCCATTAGCAAATACGGCACTACCATCATTACCTGATCGTACGCATGCAACCAAATATTGAAATAGCCATAATGCAAATACAGCCGATGGTAATTAAATCGAATCCCCAGAAACAATTCCCACAACGTTTCTGGGCGAGCATGATTTACCTTATCATCTTCCCCAAGAACTAAGTCTTTCCTGAACGCTGCCTCAACCTTTTGATTGTTGTATTCGAGTCCTGGTAACCTCCAACCAACAAACCAAGAAATAATTAAACCCCCGAGAGATACCACTAAAGCACCCCAAACCAGCGACCCCTCAATATCCCTTAAATACGGAACATCTACTTTATCACTCAGACCATATAAAATAGGAATAAAAGCTATCAACGTCATAATAGCTCTAACAATTTGTAGACCTAGAGACTCTATTATTCTTGCAAATCTATTACAGTCTTCCTGTATTCTTTGAGATGCACCTTCTATTTCTTCCTCAACATTTCTCCATCTCGGGATGTAACCCCAAGTCATGGCTTGCCTCCAACGCAATCCGTATATGCTCGTGAACCAGGCAGTTAGGGTCGCCAGTATTACATAAGGAGATGCAATAACTAAGAAAGATAGGTCACCTTCAAAGCCGTTTCTTACATAGTCTATGGATACTAATTGTTGATAAAATAATGCAATTCCTTCCTGTGGTTTATCAACATAATCTGCCGAGTTCTGCAAGAGATCATAGAATTTTCCATACCAAGAATTCAGAGCAACCGTCATTTGCACTTGCATCCATATAGAAAACATTAATATGGCACCGCCGCCGTAAGCCCACAGCGCCCATTCTTTCGTTTTATAAAAGGATTGAATCATTGGTCATCATGAGAAAGTGAAAAGGATATTTTTAGTTGCTAATCGAACTGATTCGTTGTCCAGCATAAGCAAGCTGGTTGCGTCTTTTACTACACCTTTTTATGTGCTGCATTTTTCTTAGAAACATTATAAACGATGGAGCCCATTCCCAGTCCGGCGCATAGACCTAAGAGACCAAATACGAACAAAATATCCACTTAGATAACTTCAGGCTCCCCGCCATCTTCTATCATTATCCTTTATGCGGCCACCTGAATACTCGTAGACGTCCGGCGACCACAGATCACCCATGGCGTCGTGCGAGCTGGCGGACAGTGAAGTAGTCACAGAATGAAACGTGTGTCCAGTTATCTCATTCCGCACAGTCTGAGTGATCCTCTCCCCATGGCATCTTTGCTTTACAAAACAATGCCCCCTCCAATGTAGCATCTTTTAAATTAGCTGAACTTAAATTGGCGCCGTACAAGTTTGCACCACTTAGGTTCGCCTTGTGTAAATTCGCTCTTCGCAGGTCTGCATAATACAAATTAGCTCCGCGAAGATTTGCAACACCCAGATTTGTTTGGCGCATGCTGGCGAAAGCTAAATCAGAGCCGCGCAGACTCGCAAAACTAAAATTTGCTTTGCTCAAGTTGCTGTTTCTGAAATCCGCCCCATCAAGTTGGCACCCCATAAATCCGCACCTCTCAAATCAATGTGGCTCAACTTGGCAAAACTTAAATTGACTCCACCCAGTTCTGCATCAATCAAGTTGGCGTAAGCCAATATCGCCCCCGACAATTCAGCCTCACGCAAATTGGCGCCACTTAAATTGCACCGTTCACAGGCTTTAGTTAATTTCAATTTTTGCAAATCCATTTTATCAAAACCATTTGCCGGGCTGCCGATTGCTATTGGCACAGCCAAAGCTGTCATCACAAGCGTCCGTTTGACGATTTTCATTTTATGACCCAGTAGAAAATCTCGATTTACTTCGGATTGCTTTAAAATGTGGGGTTTCGGCATTAATCTTGCCTAAATTCCGCAAACTGTGCGAGTTATAAAAAAACTGGCCTTGGCAATAAGTCGACATGCGGCGTTTATAGGAGAGGACCTATGCTCGAACGATTTCCGGTTGATGCAAATGACTTCGGCGGGCCTGTTTTGGTTACCGGTGCAGGAGGCTGTATAGGAAGCTGGGTTCTAGCTCTACTTACCAGAGCCAGAGTACCCGTTGTCGCATTTGATTTGAGTGAAGACAAGCGACGACCCAGATTATTAATGAACGAGGACGCCTTAGCAGGGGTGACATGGATTACGGGCGATATCGCAAATACCGAGGACGTATCTAAGGCAGTACAGGACAACGCGGCGAATGCAATAATACACCTCGCCGCTCTGCAGGTCCCATTTTGCGCAGCAGACCCCGTCGCTGGCGCACGCGCAAATGTGGTTGGAACGGTAAATGTCTTTGAGGCAGCACGCCACAATGGCCTGAAGCGTCTAGCGTATGCTAGCTCAGTCGCTGCTCACGGCGCGCCGAGCGACAGCCCCTTCCTGACCACACTTTATGGAGCATACAAACTCTGCGATGAAACTATCGCTCGCGTCTATTATCAGGACTGGGGGGTATCAAGCGTCGGCATGCGACCCAGTATCGTATACGGGGTAGGACGGGATCAGGGAATGAGCTCAAAACCGACCGTGGCGTTGCTGGCAGCGGCCGCTGGGCTTGACTATACCGTACCATTTTCAGGACCAATGGGAGCACTGCATGCGGGCGAAGTTGCATCGGCATTCATTAAAGCGGTATCAAAAGAACGGGAGGGAGCGCCTGTATTTGATATCAATGGGGTTGCAACTACCGTGGAACATTGGGTCGAAATCTTGCGTCAAGCACAACCCGAAGCGCGTATAAATGTGGAAGGAGAGGCCTTACCTTTTCCGGGAGATCTGTCAGACAAACCGCTGCGAGATTTTTTGGGGGATTACGGGACAATCGACCTGGAATTCGGAGTCAGGGAAACTTTCTCCGCTTTTAAAGACCTGTTAGCGCGAGGCAATATTTCTGCCGACAACCTTAGCTAAAACGGAAAGATCTGCAATGACGGTCGAATACGAAATTATTGTAAACGCAAACAATCTTCGGCAGCGAAGTGGGTTTCTCGCGCTTGCCAACGCCACATGGATTACCTGTCATTCCGGCCCCGTGCTGTTCGACGTTGGTCATTACTACAACCGAGCGACACTGTTGGAAGGCCTGGCAAACCAGGGCATGACAACAGATGATGTCAAAGCTGTATTTCTGTCTCATCTGCACTTCGATCACTGCAGTAATGTTGACCTTTTCCCCAACGCAAAAATTTTGGTTGGTGGCCGAGAGTGGGATTACGCGGGCAATCCACACAAAGATGATATGTACATCCCTTGGATGGTGAAGGAACAATTACAAAAACACGACCTAGAACTGATTGATGATGAGGATCGCATTACTCAGGGTGTTCATTATTTCCCGGCACCCGGTCACACTCCCGCCTCGTTCGTACTTAAACTTGACACGGGAAAATATGGCTGCGTCGTGATAGCTGGTGACGCACTCAAATATCCTAAAGAGGCAGTAACCCGAAAATGCGATATGGCGTTCGATACAATCGCCACCGGCACTTCTACCATCGAACGGATACTAGATATGGCCGACAGGATCATTCTCGGGCATTTCCCTGAACTTATTAAACAGGATGGACAGTTCACTTGGGAAGACGCCGCCGAGTTTTCCTTGATGGTCCGCTGATGCCGTAACCTTTGGGTGAGACCATGCGCTTGATTGATTTTTTTGACCGAGGTGCATCACTTGAACCTGATCGCGCCGCATTCATCGATGAAAACGGCACGCTCAGTTATCGGGAAGCACAAATCCGAACTCATCAAATAGCGAATGCTTTGATGTCTGAAAGTATCGCAGCTGGCGACGTAGTCGCCATCTATAGTCCCAACGATGCCCGTGCTTTTTTGTGTATGCTCGGCATTCTCAGAGCGGGCGCGGTGTACGTAAACTTGAACGGGCTGAGCATGATCGAAGAAAACTTATATGTGCTCAAAGACCGGGACGCCTGCCTGCTTTTCATTCACAGCCTGTTCGCGAAGCATCTTGATTGTATTTCTAAAGAAGCGCCAAAGGTAACGCGCGTGATAGGGATCGATCGCGCTCTCGAAGGAGCGCCTTCCCTAACGCGTTGGTTGGCGCCGCAACCCGAAACGGCCCCGGACATTTCACGAGAACCAAGTGACGTGGCTTGCCTTTTTTCAACTGGAGGCACAACTGGTCGTTCGAAGGCTGCCATGCTTACCAATCGAGCGTTCGAGACTATGATTGCCAACGCGAACACTGCAATGCCGCACAAGGCACCACCTATACACCTGGTCGCCGCGCCTATTACTCACGCGGCGGGGTTGGCCGCTCTCTGGCTGCTTCCCTTGGGCGCAACCAACGTGATCCTTGCTCGGCCAGACCCCGAAACGGTGATGGCAGCAATTTCTGAGCATAAAGTTACTACCCTGTTTCTCCCCCCCACCGTCATTTACATGATGCTGGCCCATCCGCGTCTGAATGACTTCGACTATAGCTCGCTCGATTATCTGATTTATGGTGCCGCCCCAATGTCGGTCGATAAACTTAAGCAAGCGATTAAGGCCTTTGGCCCCGTCCTCACTCAACTCTACGGCCAAGCAGAAGCGCCAATGATGTGTACGGTGATGTTACCATTCGAACACGTTCGCTGGCTGGAGACAGGAGCACAACACCGCCTGGCGAGTTGTGGGCGCCCTTGTCTGTTTACGGACCTAGCAATTATGGATGAGTCGGGAAACCTGCTTGGCCCTGATGAACGCGGTGAGATCGTCGTCCGTGGCAACCTAGTAATGGCCGGCTATTACAAAAATCCGGAGGCCAGTGCCACAGTAAGTGCCCATGGCTGGCATCACACTGGAGATATTGGTGCCATAGATCAAGCGGGCTACGTCTATATCCTAGACCGCAAGAATGACATGATCATCTCAGGTGGATTCAACATCTATCCGGGTGAAATTGAACAAGTGTTATGGGCATTACCCGAGGTGCAAGATTGCGCTGTGGTTGGAGCTCCAGACGATAAATGGGGCGAAGCGGTCACAGCTGTGGTTGAACTCGTGGACGGCGCGGCAATAGATGAAGAAGCGATTATTTCCCACTGCAAGACGGAACTCGGCAGCGTAAAAGCGCCCAAGGCCGTTCTTTTTTGGGACAAACTACCGCGCAGTCCAGTAGGCAAGGTGCTCAGACGCACCGTAAGAGAAAAGTTTTGGGCTGATCGCGATCGAACGATCTAAAGTTTTCTCCTTTTAACGAAAATCAGTTGCCCTCATCCAGCGCATCAATCCTTGTTTTGATATCGCGCGCATCCCCACTGTCAGAGGGGAGCCTCTCCAGCAAGTGTTGCCAGAATTTGCGCGCCTCACCCTTCCGTCCTTTTTGAGAAGCTGCCAAACCAAGATACCACATAGCATCTAAGCGAGATGCATCGAGTTCGTTAACTTTTAGGTAATTAACGACCGCAATCGCGGGTACTAAGCCGTCGTCGATACTCTCCATGGCAACTTCCGCCTGGGCCACTAATGCATTAACATCATTTGGTGCAAGCGCAAGTGCGCGGCCATAGGCCAACTCAGAAGCAGAAAGTTCACCGAGAACCCGACGCGCGTTACCGAGTCGCTTCCACCCCTCGACATCGTCTGGGTTTTCTTCTAGTCGTGCGGCCAAGCGCCCGACCATGCTTTGAATCATATTTGCTCTATCATCTGCAGTCATCTCGCCTGCCGCCTCTATATCGGCAGCGCTTGGACCTGGCGCCGTGCTGGGAGCCACAACTGCTGATCGGGACTCCTCCTCAACCGCCCTCACCACCCCGGGCTCCATGCCAAAATCCTCTGTTAACGCCCGAAGTTGAGACTGTAATTGGGGTAGCCAAGGCTCTGATGGGTCAGCCTCTGCCGCGAGCTTTCGCCAGATCGCCAAAGCTTCGTCTTGAGCGCCGCTTTGTGCCATGGCAAGACCCATATAGTAACGCGCGATCGGGTGTCCCGGTTCTCTACCCAGCACCAACTTAAATTGTTGGCGCGCCGCCGGCGTGACCACACCATCTCGGCTAAACACTATTGATTCACCAAGCACAGTCGCAATGTCATTATCATCCGGAGACAAAGCCTCGGCTTCTCGGTAGGCACCGACAGCCTCATTAAAACGCCGAGTAAAAGCATAAGAGCGTGCCAGAAGGGTCCACCCTTCAACATCATTAGGATTTTCGTCGAGCCGAGAAACCAAACTGGCAATTGCCTCATCGAACTCACTTCCACCCGGTATCTCAGGCGCAACATTGCGACTTGCCAGAGGTTGATCGGGCAACTGGGGACTACCAAGCCTTTGGTACAGACCACCCCCCAACAAAGGAACGACGAGCACCAATGCTAAAACGAGTTTCCAGGCTCTCTGGTTCATTCTGACCGGTGTGTGAATGGCCAAGTCACGGGCTCCACCGGCCGCAAGAATACGTCGCTCGATCTCGGTTAAAGAGGCTTGATATTCCGGATCTGAAATAAGCCCCCTGCGTTGATCAAACGCTAGCTCTTTCAACTGTTGGCGATAGACTTCTAGATCATAGTCCGCACGCGCAACAGACGCTCTCTGTGTTCGCAGCAAAGGACGAACGAGAAACAACACCGCAAGCGCGGCCATAATCAGAAATAGCCACCATGGACTCATCTGTTTAGTCGACTTCCTCGCCGGAGATTAAGTGTTCGACTCGCTTTCGTTCCGATGTACTGAGAGCTTCCGGATGACGACCTTTTGCCCCCGTACGCTTTAGAAAACGCACGACTCCGATTCCAGCAAAAAGCATTATTAGCGCCGGGCCAAACCAAAGCAGATAGGTTTTCGGCTTGATGGGCGGCTTCAGCAAAACGAAATCCCCGTAGCGCGCAACCAAATAGTCAGTAACTGCAAGGTCGCTCTCACCCAATATGATCCGCTCTCTGACAATTTGTCTAAGATCCTTAGCAAGGTCAGCATCAGAATCGAAGATCGATTCATTTTGGCACACGAGGCAACGGATCTGTCTCGCAAGGTCACGGGCACGGGATTCCAACACAGGATCATCTAACGGGGCATCGTTTTCAAATGCAATTGCCCCTGGCAAAAAAAGCGGCACCACCATAAGCACAGTGATGAACCAGCACTTCATCGGCTAAGCTTCCTGATAAGCGGCAACAAATACTTTTCCAGGTCACTTTGGGTAATAGGTCCAACGTGCTTGTAACGAATTCTGCCGGCTCTATCGATTACGAAAGTCTCGGGCACACCATAAACCCCTAGGTCGATACCAGCCCGGCCGTCCTGATCAGCACCAATGCGAAGGAAAGGATCGCCAAGCTCATCGAGCCAAGCACGGGCGTCCTCAGGCTTATCCTTATAATTTACACCGTGGAGTGCGAACGCACCGTTATCTGCCAATTCCATCAAAAATGGATGCTCTACCCGACATGGCAGGCACCAAGAAGCAAATACGTTTACTAAGGCCACCTCGCCAACAAGGTCCGACGAGGCCAAGCCTTTTGTTTGGCTATCCAGCGGCGGCAGATCAAATACCGGAACCTGCTTATCTGCCAGTGCAGTTGGTACCGTGGAAGGGTCGAGTGATAATCCGCGCAACAAAAACGCACACAGCACACCAAATACGATAACCGGCAATAGGTAGAACAAACGGCGTGAGTTCATCGGCCTAGCGCGCCACTTCTGCTGCTGGCTCACCCGCCATCAAACGTCTTCGGCGCCGGTTTGGCGCCCCTACCCGATGACGACGATCGCTTAAAGAAACTGCGCCGCCCAAAGCCATTACCATCGCACCCAGCCAAATCCAAGGAACCAGAGGGTTGTAATAAACACGTGTCGACCAACCTCCCTGACCATCCGGATCACCTACCACGACGTACAGATCGGAAAGCCACGTAGTGTGTATAGCGGCTTCCGTGGTGGGTTGTTGTTGGACAGGATAAAATCGATTTTCGGGCCAAAGTTCAGCAACCAAGCCACCCGCACGTGTAACCGTGAAGTGACCCCGATCCGCTGTATAGTTGGGCCCCTCTGCACGAACGACGCCGTGAAATAGAAATTCGAAACCCGCGACTGAGATAGTCTCGCCTTGACGCATTACCTGAATCGCTTCGGTTCGCCACGCACTAGACGCGGTGACGCCGGCCACCAGCAACGCTACACCAAAATGGGCAAGGCTCATGCCATATGCCGCTCGTGGGATTCTAATTGCACGCTGCAAACTATCAAGCGCCGACACACGAAACAGACGGATTCGCACCGCCCAATCAAACAGCACCGAAGACGCCAGCCATGCGCTGAGCCCAATTCCAAAAGCGCCAAATACTGCATTGCCCCATGCCCGATAAACGCTCCACAACAAAACCAATACAGTCACAGCCGCCACGATCTTAATCCTGGCAATGACGCCTGTAAGATCAGCCCGTTTCCAGGCAAGCATTGGCGCAATTCCTGCGAGCACTATCAGCGGCGCCATCAACGGAATAAAAACGGTATTGAAATAAGGTGGACCTACGGAAACCTTACCCGCACCTAACGCATCGATAAACAACGGGTAAAGCGTTCCCAACAGTACAGTGGCAGCTGCCGTACTGAATAGAAGATTGTTAAGAACTATGCCACCTTCTCGGGAAACTGGAGCAAAAAGGCCACCGGCCTTCAGGAGCGGCGCGCGCACGGCAAATAACGTGAGGGAACCGCCAACCACAAAGATCAAAAACCCGAGTATGAATACACCTCGCGCCGGGTCCGTCGCAAAAGCGTGGACCGAAGTCAGCACCCCGGAGCGAACCAAGAACGTTCCGAGCAGACTAAGCGAAAAGGCCACGATTGCGAGCAATACCGTCCATGCTTTTAAGGCGTCGCGTTTTTCGCACACAATCGCGGAGTGAAGCAGCGCTGTGCCAGCAAGCCAAGGCATGAAAGAGGCATTTTCTACCGGGTCCCAGTACCACCATCCGCCCCAACCAAGCTCATAGTAAGCCCACCAACTACCCAAAGCGATGCCAATCGTGAGAAAACTCCATGCTATAAGAGTCCACGGCCTCACCCAACGCGCCCAGGCAGCGTCAACTCGCCCCTCAATCAAAGCCGCAATGGCGAAGGCGAATGCAACCGAAAACCCGACGTAACCCAGATAGAGAAACGGTGGATGAAACGCAAGACCAGGATCCTGAAGTAACGGATTCAGGCCGTTGCCATCCAACGGCGCCGGGAACACGCGTTCGAATGGATTTGAAGTAAACAAGCTAAAAGAAAGAAACCCAACAGCGATCAACGCTTGCACTGATAATACCCTAGCCCGCAGGGCAGGCGGTAAATTACCACCAAACAGCACGATGGCGCCGCCAAATGTGGCCAAAATCAGTACCCACAACACGAGTGACCCCTCGTGATTGCCCCACACGCCAGCTATTTTATAAAGCATGGGTTTGGCGGAATGAGAATTGCTGGCCACGTTAAAAACTGAAAAATCTGAGGTAACGTAAGCATTCATCAGCGATAAGAAGGCTATTACAATGAACACCCATTGAGCACCAGCTGCCGTACTAGCGACAGCCATTAACCGCCCATCCCCGCGCGCCGCACCAATCATGGGAATAGTTGCCTGAACCAAAGCAACAATAAGTGCCATTATTAATGCGATATGACCGATTTCGACGATCATTCGTTACCACCCTTCCACTGACCCGATTTCTTTAACGCTTCCGCAACTTCAGGCGGCATGTAATTTTCATCATGCTTGGCCATTATTTCATCGGCGATGAAATGAGTGGGGGCATCCAACTGCCCCTGGACAATAACACCCTGACCCTCACGGAACAGACTCGGTAGGATGCCGCGATAGGTCACCATAATGGTATGACTTAGGTCCGTTAAACGGAAATGCACCGTGAGGCCATCAGCATCTCGGATAACACTATCCTCTTCAACCAGTCCTCCCATGCGAATACGTTGCCCCACCTCGATGCCCTTCTCAGCAACTTCAGTTGGACTGAAAAAGAAAACCAGGTTGTCGCGAAAGGCACCAATCACAAGGGCAGTCGCCGCACTGAGAAGCACCATCGCACCTATCAGTGTATATAGGCGTCGTTTCTTACGTGTCATTACTATGGATTGCCATCATCCGAACGAGGCGTGCCACCATCAAGTTCCTGTAACACATTAAATTCGGAACGCCGTGCTCGATAGCTCCATACAGACGCGACAGCGAGCCCGATCAGAACCAGCGCAGCAACCGCGTAGGCAGACCATATAAAACGACCATCTCCCCCCATCGCAAAATATTCCTCGAACCCGTTCATGGGCGTTCCGGAACGATGGCAGCCCTAGACGCGCGCTGCGCCTGCATCATCCGTAAGGAGCGCACTCGAGCAGCTAGGATCGCCGATCGCATCCGGACAAGTAACAATGAAATAAAATAAGCTGCGTAAGCCAATGCCATGACCAACAGAGGCCATAACATTGATTCATGTACAGATGGTGCCGACAATTTCGACACACTGGCTCCTTGGTGCAAAGTGCGGAGCTCAAGTATGTCCACGGAGAATTTAATTATAGGCACAAATACAAATCCGACTATGACCAGGATCCCGGCCGCGCGCGCACCCTTGGTCGGATCGTCAAACGCATCAAAGAGAACCATATAGCCCACAAATAAAAAGAACAAAATTAAGACCGAAGTAAGACGTGCGTCCCAAACCCACCAAGTACCCCATGTTGGTTGACCCCATAACGATCCAGTAACCAAGCAAATAAGGGTGAAACAAGCACCAACCGGAGCAATCGACTTAGCTGCCAAATCGGCCAGCGGGTGCCGCCATATCAAAGCCACAGCACTTGCAGCCGCCATGCAAGTATAACTAAACAGCGCCATCCAGGCAGCCGGTACGTGGATATACATGATTCGGACGGTCTCACGCTGCTCATAATCAGGCGGCGAATTGATCAATGCCAAATATAATCCAACGGGAAAGGTCAGAACAGCAACCACTGACGCCCAAGGCAAAATAAGACCCGACAGGCGCATGAATCGGTTAGGATTTGCAAATCGATGCAGGTTTACCATAACGGAAAGACCTAACGTTATTCGGTAGCCAGACGCAAGCCAGCAGCAGCAGCCCAGGGGCACAATAACACCGCTACCAATAACATAGCACCGAGCAACATTAACAAGGGGGTGGCATTTAGCCCTGCCAAAGCCAAATCAACGGCACTCGCCCCCAAAATCAATACCGGTGTAAGTAGGGGCAACACCAGAAGAGAAACCAGCACGCCGCCGCGGCGCGCTCCAACCGTCAGAGCAGCCCCTACCGCGCCTATTAAGCTCAACGTGGGCGTAGCCAACGCCATCGCCAGGATCATAACCAGAAAGCCGTCACCACCCATATTAAGGAGAATAGATAAGATAGGAGCCGATAGGATTAAAGGCACCCCAGTCACTAGCCAATGCGCCAAGCATTTTGCCAATACAACGGCTTCCAACGGCAAAGGAGCCAGAACAAGCAGGTCTAAGCCACCTTCATCGGCATCGACCTGGAACAGTCGATCAAGCGACAACATTGCTGCTAACAACGCTGCCACCCAGATCGTGCCCGCAGCGATTCGCGCTAGCAGGTTAAGCTCCGGACCAATGCCTAGTGGAAATAACACGATCGCAAGAACAAAAAACAGCACTACAGACACCGTGTCACTGACACGGCGCAATGCGAGCGTTACGTCACGACGTACGATAGCGATAAATGCATTCATGAGGGCGTCTCTTGGAGTGTCAATATCCGCGCATTTTCAAGCACCAAATCCCCGTGGCTAGCCGCCACGACCACACCCCCATCGGCACGATGCTCGCGGATCGCTGCAAGAAGCGCA
>PTKE01000056.1 GCA_002937585.1 Alphaproteobacteria bacterium MarineAlpha9_Bin6
TGGATCAGGGTTTGCGTTTTGCAATCCGTGAAGGTGGGCGAACAGTCGGCGCAGGCGTCGTAGCCGAAATCATCGAATAATTCGCGGCCTTAAGAGACAAAATAGAGCCCCAATGCAGGCCGAGCCATCGATGATGCTTACCATGGAGGAGTGTAGCTCAATTGGTAGAGCACCGGTCTCCAAAACCGGGGGCTGGGGGTTCGAGTCCCTCCACTCCTGCCAGGTTTGTTGCTAGGTTATTCGGAACGGGAAAGGACAGCTAAAGGATGGCCAAAATAAACCCGGGTGAGTTTGTTCGCGAAGTGCGCCAAGAGGTGGCGAAAGTAACTTGGCCGACGCGAAAGGAAACTACAGTGACGACGGTCATGGTATTTGTGATGTTGTTTGTGCTGATGATATTCTTTTATTTCGTTGACCAGATTTTGGCCTGGGGTATTCAATTAGTTCTTGGAATTGGGGCGTGAACGGCGATGGAACAACGCTGGTATATCATCCACACCTATTCCGGTTTCGAAAAGAAGGTGGCTCAAGCGATACGAGAGCAGGCAGAAAGAAGTATGCCCGATTTGTTTGAGAAAATTTTAGTTCCTACCGAGGAAGTTGTTGAAATGCGCAGAGGTCAAAAGATCTCGAGTGAGCGCAAATTTTTCCCGGGTTATGTCTTGATTAAGATGGTAATGACGAATGAAAGCTGGCATCTGGTCAAAAACACTTCTAAGGTGACTGGCTTTTTAGGTACGGCTGGTGAGCCCACCCCGATTTCTCAAGCTGAGGCAGATCGCATACTTCGGCAGGTTCAGGAAGGGGTCGAGCGGCCGAAGCCTTTGATCACGTTCACGATTGGTGAGATGGTTCGGGTGGCTGACGGTCCATTCTCCTCGTTTAACGGAATGGTCGAGGAGATTGATGAGGACAAGGCGAGGGTTAAGGTTTCAGTTTCGATTTTTGGTCGTGCTACACCAGTGGAACTCGAGTACTCGCAAGTTGAAAAATTATAGTGGTCCTCGTTATGCGGACTCTCAGGTGCGGGAGGTGTGCCATTACCGGACCGCAGACCCGGCTTGACAGGGGTATTTGAATGGCAAAAAAGATCAACGGTTATATAAAGCTGCAGGTCCCTGCAGGCCAAGCAAACCCGTCTCCACCCATTGGTCCGGCGTTGGGTCAGCACGGTGTTAACATCATGGAGTTTTGTAAAGCATTCAACGCCGGGACCCAAAATATGGAGCAGGGGATGCCGATCCCGACCGTGGTCACGGTCTATGCGGATCGTAGCTTTAGCTTCATAACTAAATCTCCTCCGGCAAGCTTCTATATCAAAAAGGCGGCAGGGGTTGAAAAAGGTAATGGTGAAGTAGGTCGCACAGAGAACATTGGCAGTGTGACGATGGTGCAGTTGCGCGAAATCGCAGATGCAAAAAAGGCCGATCTCAACGCCAATGACGTCGATGCAGCGTGCCGGATTCTTGCTGGCACTGCGCGTTCGATGGGGATTGATGTGGTGGAATAAAAGAGATGGCGAAAAAATCCAAACGTCGCGGGTCAATGAATGAGGGCCTTAGTTCTGGCCAGCAATACGGTCTCTCTGAGGCGATTAAGTTGGTCAAAGAGCGGGCAACCTCGAAATTCGACGAGACCATAGAGATTGCACTGAATTTAGGTGTAGATCCTCGACATTCGGATCAGATGGTCAGAGGCGCAGTCTCGTTGCCTAATGGTACGGGCAAAACAGTACGCGTGGCAGTATTCGCCAAGGACGTGAAGGCGGAGGAAGCGAAGGCAGCTGGGGCGGATATTGTTGGCGCCGATGATTTGGCAGAAACTGTAAGTAAAGGGGAGATCCCCTTTGATCGCTGTGTTGCTACCCCCGACATGATGGCGATGGTCGGTAAGCTAGGGAAAATTCTTGGTCCTCGTGGTTTGATGCCTAATCCTAAGCTTGGTACCGTCACCAATGATGTGGCTGAAGCAGTTAAGGCGGTAAAGGGTGGCCAGGTCGCTTTCCGAGTTGAAAAGGCGGGGATTGTGCATGCTGGTATTGGAAAGGCAAGTTTTTCAGAAGATGCATTGACCGAGAATGCCATGGCTTTCATCGGGGCTATTAACAAGGCAAAACCGAGTGGTGCTAAGGGAAGTTTTTTGCGGCGCGTCACGCTTAGTTCGACAATGGGCATGGGTGTCAGAATTGATGTCGCGAACTTGGCCACGAGCTCGGAACCACAAGGCTAGGGAGATCAGTTTAGGCGCTGATAGGCGTCTAGGGGTGGTTTAAAATGAACCACTTCAAATTACCTGTCCAAGACTGCCGGTGCCAACGCCAATTCGGACGAAGGCACAAACGTACTGTTGCCGTGCGGCCTGCATAGACAGTGGTTGCCGCCAAAATATTGGGGCCAGACCTTGGTCTGCTCCAAGTTGTTGGTGGCTTGAACCTCTCGGACAGACGAGATGGGATTCGTAGGTTTTAGCGGAGCCCAAAACGCAACAGCTGTGGGCGGTTTAGAATGTTCCATGGCGAAACGCGGAGACCAACATTGGACCGAGTCCAAAAACAGGAAATGGTTGCGTCGTTGCATGAGACGTTTGAAGCGGCAACCTCGGTGGTTGTCACCCAATTTAGCGGGTTGACAGCGGCCGAAGCGACCAATCTCAGACGACAAATGCATGCAGTTGGGGCCAAATTTCGAGTAACAAAGAACAGTTTGGCTCGGCGGGCACTTGAAGGAACGCAGTACGAGAACCTCTCTAACTTATTCGCAGGACCAGTTGCAGTCGCGTTTTCGGCTGACCCAGTGGCCGCAGCTAAGGCGTCGGTCAATTTTGCCAAAGAGAATGATCATTTGATTATCCTCGGCGGTGGATTAGGTGAGAAACGGCTGGACGAGGCGGAGATAAGATCGTTAGCGAGTTTGTCTTCGCTTGATGAGTTGCGCGCTTCGTTTGTTGCCTTAATACAGCGACCTGCGGCCAATGTTGTTTCTGTCCTATCGGCACCGCCCGGTCAATTGGCGAGGGTATTTGGTGTTTACGGTCGGGGATCAGAGGACAATTAGAGAGTGAGCGACGTGTTTCATCACTCGCGTGTCTTGGTAGGTTTAAGCTTAGGAGAAGAAATCAATGGCGGATTTGGAAAAGATTGCTGAAGAACTTTCATCACTAACCGTTCTCGAAGCATCAGAATTGGCGAAGTTGTTGGAAGGCAAATGGGGCGTTTCAGCGGCTGTGCCTGTAGCGGTCGCGGCTGCAGCCCCTGGCGCTGCTACGGGAGGCGAGGCGGCGGAAGAAAAGACGGAATTTGACGTCGTGCTGGTTAGCATAGGTGAGAAGAAAATTAATGTGATTAAGGAAGTACGTGCGGCGTCGGGGCTCGGTTTGAAGGAAGCGAAAGACCTAGTTGAGTCTGCGCCGAAAGCTATCAAAGAAGGTGTGGCTAAAGGCCAAGCCGAAGAGCTTAAGAAAATCCTTGAGGGGGTTGGTGCCACAGTGGAGTTGAAATAAATCAAATGTTGCTTTCATGTTCCCGAGTTACTAGGTCGGCCAGCAAACTG
The DNA here is from genome assembly GCA_002937585.1 of Alphaproteobacteria bacterium MarineAlpha9_Bin6. Taxonomy (GTDB): domain Bacteria; phylum Pseudomonadota; class Alphaproteobacteria; order UBA7887; family UBA7887. The sequence goes on from PTKE01000056.1 coordinate 3,549, forward strand.
TGACAAAAGTTGTTGTTACGGGCCCTGGTATCAATATTGGGTGCTATAAATTTGCCTCGTAGAAGGGACACACAGTGGCAAGCGAATCGTAACCTAAAGTTTATTAAGAAGCCGATGTCTACTTGCCGAATTATAGAGAGCGGTCACTGCCATATCTTGGTCGTTTCGTTGGTTTTGATTTATTCACTTTGCCTTGTAACGTGTCGTTGGTGGATGCGGTTTGTTTAGTAACACTCTACCACCGCATAACAAAACACTAGTGTTGAGGAGTTAGGATGACGCTGTCGTTCACGGGTCGCAAGCGTATTCGAAAGAATTTTGGTCGGATACCGACAGTCACCTCGATGCCAAATCTTATCGAGGTGCAGAAAACTTCATACGATCATTTTCTCCAAAAAGACGTTGGGGTCGAAGGTCGGGGACAATGGGGGCTCCAAGAGGTTTTTAGGTCAGTTTTTCCGATCAAAGACTTTTCGGACCAGTCCCAATTAGATTTTGTTAAGTACGTCTTTGAAAGACCCAAATACGACGTTGAGGAATGCCAACAGCGTGGCATGACATACTCTGCTCCTCTAAAGGTCACACTTCGCTTGATTGTTTGGGATGTAAATGAGGAGACCGGTGCTCGAAGTGTCCGCGATATTAAAGAACAAGATGTCTATATGGGCGATCTTCCATTTATGACGGACAAGGGTACGTTCGTCATAAATGGGACTGAACGCGTGGTAGTTAGCCAGATGCATCGTTCGCCAGGTGTGTTTTTTGATCACGATAAGGGCAAGACCCACGCCTCGGGCAAACTATTGTTTGCGGCACGAATAATTCCCTACCGTGGTTCTTGGCTTGATTTTGAATTTGATGCCAAGGACATAGTCTTTGTGCGCATTGATCGCAGACGCAAGTTACAGGTTGGAACTTTGCTGCGGGCACTTGGTCTTGATAAAGAGGAGATTCTGGGAGAATTCTATGACAAAAAGATTTACGAGCACGACAAAAACGGTTGGCGTGCGCCATTTGACGTTGGACTGTTACACGGAACTAAGCTTCGTCATGATTTGATTGATGCCAAGACCGGTCGTGTGCTTGCAGCATCTGGTGAACGGATCACGGGTCGCAAGGCACGAGAAATTCAAAAGAAAGGCTTAAGAAAATATTTGGCACCTCTCGAGGAACTGACGGCCTTGTTTCTTGCTAATGATATTGTCGATGAGAGGACAGGTTTGATTTTGGCAGAGGCTGGAGATGAAGTTACGGAGGAGTTACTGGAACAAATTGAGAAAGAGAACATTAAGTCATTTTCAGCGCTCGCAATAGAACAGGGAATCTACCCTCATATTCGTAACACTTTAGCGATAGATAAGAATAATAGCCGCACCGGTGCGTTAAACGATATATACCGGGTCATGCGTCCGGGAGAACCTCCAACGGAGGAAAGTGCGGAACGCTTATTCTTTGACATGTTCCTAAGTCCAGTGAAGCTCAGCAAGGCTCAGGTTGAGGCACGAAATAGTCCGGATCGTGGCTCCAAGGTTCTGGCCAATCTCAGCAAGGTTAATGTCGATGGAGGAGCCTGGTTGTTAGATGTCAGGAATGGTTTTGCATTGATTGCCTTATCTTGCACAGTGTTAAAACATGGCGGTCTGCCGCATTCAGTGTGGATTAGGGAGTCTGACATCGTAGCGGTTCGTTCAGAGCGTTATGACCTGTCATCAGTAGGGCGGGTGAAAATGAATTCTCGTTTGAACCTCAACACACCAGATAGTGCTAGAGAATTACGACGTGAAGATATAATTGCGGTAATCCAAACAATAATTGATCTTCGAAATGGAAAAGGTGAGGTCGATGATATAGATCATTTGGGGAACCGTCGTGTGCGGTCAGTCGGCGAACTTATGGAAAACCAATACCGAATTGGACTGCTTCGTATGGAGCGTGCGATCCGAGAACGGATGAGTTCTGTAGAAATAGATGCCGCGATGCCACACGATCTTGTCAACGCGAAACCAGCTGCCGCCGCAGTGCGAGAGTTCTTTGGTTCGTCGCAATTGTCACAATTCATGGATCAAACGAATCCATTGTCGGAAATTACCCACAAGCGTCGATTATCTGCGCTTGGCCCTGGTGGTTTGACTCGTGAAAGAGCCGGCTTTGAAGTTCGTGATGTGCATCCAACCCACTACGGGCGAATTTGCCCGATTGAAACACCTGAAGGTCCGAATATAGGTCTCATTAATAGTCTCGCGACTTATGCCCGGGTTAATAAATACGGATTTATAGAGAGTCCATATTGCAAGGTGGTCAAAGGAAAGGTGACCAAAGAGATTAAATATCTTTCAGCAATGGATGAAGGAAAATACACCATTGCTCAAGCTAATGCTGCACTTACTAAGTCTGGGAAGCTTGCTAGCGAGCTGGTCAGTTGCCGGGCTGACGGTGACTTTGTCATGGCTGCTCCTGACGCGGTAGACTATATCGATGTTTCACCGAAACAGTTGGTATCGGTGGCGGCCGCGTTGATTCCCTTCTTGGAAAATGATGACGCTAATCGGGCCCTTATGGGGTCAAATATGCAACGTCAGGCGGTGCCTTTGATCCGTGCTGAAGCACCGCTGGTTGGCACCGGTATGGAGGAGGTAGTTGCGACAGATTCAGGTGCGACAGTAGTTGCTCGGCGTGGTGGGCTCATAGATCAGGTTGACGCGCGCCGAATTGTGATACGGGTCGAAGACAGCACTGATGAGTCAGCGACTGGGGTAGATATATACAATTTGCTCAAATTTCAGCGTTCTAACCAGAACACTTGTATAAATCAGCGGCCGCTTGTTTCGGTCGGTGACTCGGTCCAGTCTGGAGATATTATTGCCGACGGACCGTCGACTGATTTAGGTGAATTAGCACTTGGTCGGAATATACTGGTCGCGTTCATGCCCTGGCACGGTTACAATTTTGAAGACTCAATCCTTATATCCGAGCGCATGGTGCGTGATGACGTTTTCACCTCAATTCATATTGAGGAATTCGAGGTCATGGCACGGGACACTAAGCTGGGACCGGAGGATATTACTCGCGATATTCCCAACGTCAGTGACGAAGCCTTAGGGAATTTAGATGAAGCCGGTATCGTTTATATTGGCGCAGAGCTGAATCCGGGTGACATTCTCGTTGGCAAAGTCACTCCAAAGGGTGAGTCACCGCAGACGCCTGAAGAAAAATTGTTACGCGCTATCTTTGGTGAAAAGGCTGCGGATGTACGAGATACCTCCCTCAAGATTCCGCCGGGCGTGTCGGGAACGGTGGTGGAAGTGCGCGTGTTCGCTCGTCGAGGCATTGACAAAGACGAGCGGGCACTCGCCATCGAGAGCGCGGAGATAGATCGTCTGGCCAAGGATCGAGATGACGAATGGAAGATTATTGAAAGCAGTGTCTACGATCGCCTTAAACACTTGTTAATCAATCACACCATCGTATCGGGCCCGAAGGACGAAGCCCCTAACTCCAGGGTTAGGGAATCCGTGCTTGATACATATAAACCAAGGGAGTGGTGGCAGTTTGCACTCAAGCAGGAAAAGGCGATGGCTCGTGTCGAAGCGCTTAAGAAAGAGCTTGATGCTGCCAGGGCGCGCTTGCAGGAGCGTTTTGAAGAGAAGGTTGGGAAAGTTCAAAGCGGTGATGAGCTGCTGCCTGGAGTCCTTAAGATGGTGAAGATCTTCGTTGCCGTCAAACGTAAAATTCAGCCAGGCGATAAGATGGCTGGACGACACGGTAACAAGGGTGTGATCTCTCGTATCGTTCCGATAGAGGATATGCCTCACTTGGAGGACGGTTTGCCGGTTGATATAGTGCTTAACCCGCTTGGTGTGCCATCTAGGATGAATGTTGGTCAAATTCTGGAAACTCATTTGGGGTGGGCTACACATGCGCTGGGCGCCAAGATATCAAGGCTGATCGATCAATATGCCGAGACTAAGAATGAACGACCTATCCGTCGGGAGCTTGGGCGAATATACGGAAAACACGCTAATACGACTGAACTCAATGCACTTGAAAAAGATCAGCTGCTCGAGTTAGCCGATAACTTGCGTAGTGGCGTACCAATCGCAACGCCAGTTTTCGACGGTGCCCATGAGGGCGATATTTCGGAGATGCTTGATGAGGCTGGTTTGGATACCAGTGGCCAAACGACCTTGATTGATGGTCGGACTGGAGAAACTTTTGATCGGCAAATAACGGTTGGTTACATCTACATGCTTAAACTACATCATTTGGTAGATGACAAGATTCATGCCCGATCTATCGGACCCTACAGTTTGGTTACCCAACAGCCCCTGGGTGGCAAGGCACAATTTGGTGGTCAACGCTTCGGCGAAATGGAGGTTTGGGCACTTCAAGCTTATGGTGCGGCCTATACCTTGCAAGAAATGCTGACCGTTAAATCAGATGACGTGTCGGGTCGGACTAAGGCGTATGAAGCTGTGGTCCGCGGTGACGACAGCTTCGAAACCGGTATTCCCGAATCCTTTAATGTGTTGGTGAAAGAGCTGCAGGCGTTAGGTCTTGATGTGGACCTGAAGAAAATATCGGATGAACAAGCCAGATAACGTGTACCCACATCGAAGATGTCCGGTGTTACCAGCAGGGACAAATAGGAGATATCAATGAACGATCTGATGAGCGTATTTACGCCGGTCAGTGCGTCGCAGGATTTCGATGAAATTCGAATTTCGATCGCGAGTCCAGAGAAAATCAGATCCTGGTCATACGGCGAGGTTAAGAAGCCTGAGACAATCAATTATCGGACGTTTAAGCCCGAACGTGACGGGCTTTTCTGCGCTAAGATCTTTGGTCCCATAAAAGATTACGAATGTTTGTGTGGCAAGTATAAGCGCATGAAACATCGCGGTATTGTTTGTGAAAAATGCGGGGTAGAGGTAATCCAATCAAAAGTGCGCCGAGAGCGTATGGGGCATATCGAATTAGCGGCGCCAGTCGCTCATATTTGGTTTCTTAAATCTCTACCGTCCCGAATAGGACTTTTACTCGATATGACGCTCAAGGAAATCGAGCGAATACTTTATTTTGAGAACTATGTTGTTATCGAGCCTGGTTTAACACCGTTGGAACGACATGAGACACTTACGGAGGATGGCTACAACAGAGCGATAGATGAACATGGTGCCGACTCATTTACCGCTGGCATAGGCGCTGAGGCAATACGCGGAATTCTCTCAGAACTTGATCTGGAGGAGGAACGGGTAACGATTCGAACCGGTATTTCTGAAACTAATTCGGAAGCGAAGCGTAAAAAGTTGGTAAAACGGTTGAAATTGGTTGAGTCATTCATCAGCTCCGGGAATCGTCCAGAATGGATGATATTTGAAGTTATTCCGGTTCTTCCTCCCGAACTTAGGCCGCTTGTGCCGCTCGACGGTGGTCGGTTCGCCACCTCGGATCTTAATGATCTATATAGGCGGGTTATAAATCGCAATAATCGGCTAAAGCGATTGTTGGAACTTCGTGCTCCCGACATCATCGTGCGCAACGAAAAACGGATGTTGCAAGAGGCCGTCGATGCTTTGTTCGACAATGGCCGTCGGGGTCGGATCATCACTGGCGCGAATAAACGTCCATTAAAATCCCTAGCGGATATGCTCAAGGGTAAGCAGGGCCGGTTTCGACAGAACCTGCTTGGTAAACGTTGCGATTATTCTGGGCGATCGGTCATTGTGGTGGGTCCTGAGCTCATGCTTCACCAATGTGGGATTCCCAAAAAGATGGCGCTTGAGCTATTCAAGCCGTTCATCTACGCCCGGCTCGAGGCGTATGCGATGGCTACGACAATCAAGGCCGCGAAACGTATGGTGGAGCGTGAGCGTCCAGAGATCTGGGATATTTTGGAGGAAGTGATACGTGAGCATCCGGTGCTGTTAAACCGGGCTCCCACCTTGCATCGACTCGGTATCCAAGCATTCGAGCCAGTGTTGATTGAAGGAAAGGCTATTCAACTTCATCCGCTCGTTTGCGCCGCATTTAACGCCGATTTTGATGGTGATCAGATGGCGGTGCATGTGCCCCTGTCTTTGGAAGCGCAGCTTGAGGCTCGGGTCTTGATGATGTCTACAAATAATATCTTGAGCCCGGCCAATGGTAAGCCGGTTATTGTGCCAACTCAGGATATTGTACTCGGGCTTTATTATCAGACGTACAGCCGTGGTGGTTTAACCGGCGATGGCAAAGCGTTTGGTATGGTCTCGGAAATCAAACAAGCTCTAGAAATGGGAGCAGTTCATCTCCACGCCGAAATAAAGGCTCGAATTAAGACCTACGATGACACTGGTAATGAAGTAACTTTACTGGCGGATACTACCCCTGGGCGGATGTTGTTATCCGAGATTTTGCCCCGGCATCCAATGATCCCGTTTGCGCTGATCAACCAGCTATTGACCAAAAAGGAAATAAGTCAGGTCATTGAGGCAGTGTATCGCCATTGTGGGCAAAAAGAGACGGTCATATTTGCCGATCAGCTAATGCAGATCGGTTTCAGTCGTGCCTGTTCTGCAGGAATTTCATTCGGCAAGGATGACATGGTGGTGCCTCCATCTAAGGAAAAGTTAGTAGACCAAACTCGGATTTTAGTTAAGGAATTCGAGTCTCAGTACGCTGAGGGTCTGATTACACAAGGCGAAAAATATAACAAAGTAATCGACGCCTGGTCACAATGTACTGATCAGGTTGCGGACGAGATGATGCGTGAGATATCGGGCGCCGATTTGAACCGGAAGGATCAAAGTCTGTCGCCAATCAACTCAATTTATATGATGTCTCACTCAGGTGCTCGGGGCTCTACTGCGCAAATGAAGCAACTTGCTGGAATGCGTGGTTTGATGGCTAAACCATCCGGCGAAATTATTGAAACTCCGATAATTTCTAACTTTAAAGAAGGCCTGTCAGTATTGGAGTATTTTAACTCAACCCATGGAGCACGTAAGGGTCTAGCGGATACAGCGTTAAAAACTGCGAATTCAGGTTATCTGACGCGTCGTTTGGTCGATGTTGCTCAAGACGTGATCATCAGTGAGGATGATTGTGGCACTTCTAAGGGCTTGAACGTGCGTGCAATAATTGATGGGGGGGAAATTATAGACCCACTCGCCGATCGGGTTCTTGGCCGAACAGTTGCGGCCGACGTACTTGAGCCCGCAAACGACAAGCTCGTAGTCCCCGCTGGTGTTTTAATCGAGGAGCCTGAAGTAGCAAAAATCGAGGCTGCAGGCGTTGAGGAAATGCAGATTCGCTCTGTCTTAACTTGTGAGAGTAAAGAGGGCGTGTGTGTGAAATGTTATGGGCGCGACCTTGCTCGTGGCGCGGTTGTGAATATAGGAGAGGCAGTTGGTGTGATTGCTGCGCAATCAATTGGTGAGCCTGGTACTCAGCTGACCATGAGGACGTTCCATATTGGCGGTGCCATACAACAAGGTGCGCAGCAATCAAGCGTTGAGAGTACGATCGATGGTGTAGTGAAGATCGTTAATCGAACGGTGGTGGTCGCCTCTGATAAAATTCCCGTCGTGATGAACCGTAAGTGCGAGTTACTGTTGCTGGATGAAAAAGGTCGGGAGCGCGCTCGCTACCGGGTGCCTTATGGAAGCCGTTTATTGGCTGATGAAGGAGTTAAGGTAGAGCGTGGACATAAGCTCGCAGAGTGGGACCCGCACACACGACCTATTATCACTGAGAAAGGTGGTAGGATCCAGTTTGCCGATCTGGAGGATGGGGTAAGTGTGCGCGAGGTTATTGATGAAGCCACCGGGATCGCTAGCAACGTAGTCATTGATTGGAAACCTCAGTCCGGCAAGGGAAATGACTTGCGCCCGCGCTTGATTATTACGGACAAGCGTGGTCGCCCGCTAAAATTATCGAAGGGACAGGTCGCTCAATATGAACTGCCGGTCGACGCTATTATAGGTGTTGAAAATGGTGAAAAAGTCCATGCGGGAGATGCTGTAGCACGAATACCTCAAGAGTTCTCTCGTGCCCGAGATATTACCGGCGGTCTTCCTCGGGTAGCCGAGCTGTTTGAGGCGCGAAAACCCAAAGAGCACGCCATTATCAGCGAGTGCGATGGCTATGTTCAATACGGTAAGGACTATAAATCCAAACGTCGCCTGATGGTAGTGCCTGAGGATGACGAGGCAAGCGCAGCCGAGTACTTGGTTCCTAAGGGGAAGCACATGACAGTCCAGGAAGGAGATTATGTCCAGAAGGGCGATCTATTGATGGACGGTAATCCCGTGCCCCATGATATTTTGAGAGTGCTTGGCGTTGCACAACTCGCTGATTATCTGGTCAATGAGATCCAGGAGGTATATCGGCTCCAAGGTGTCAAGATTAATGACAAACATATTGAGGTAATTTGTCGTCAAATGTTGCAGAAGGTCGAAATTAAGAATGCTGGCGACACTACATTTTTAGTGGGCGAGCAAGTCGACCGGACAGAATTCAATGCCCAGAATAATCGCATCGTTGCTGATGGAGGCAACCCTGCGGAATCCTTGCCCGTTCTTCAGGGCATTACGAAGGCAAGCCTGCAGACGAGTTCCTTCATTTCGGCGGCGTCATTCCAAGAGACCACTCGTGTGTTAACCGAAGCCGCCGTCAGCGGAAGGGTCGACGGCCTCCATGGTTTAAAAGAGAATGTCATCGTAGGTCGCTTAATTCCGGCAGGAACCGGTCGCCAAGTGAACACTGTGAAACAAATTGCTGCCGAAAGAGACCGTGAAATCTTGGAAACACGGGCAGAGGCCGCTGATGCTGCGCAGAGGGAGCTAAGCGAGAGTGAGGCGGCGGCGTAATTTAGAGTTCCGGTATGTGCTTCTTGGACCGGTTGCAAAACCATCTAACTGGGCGACCCAGGGGCTTAGGGGGTAGAATCTTCAAATTCCGCGCTAAGATTTTGTCTTGACGGGGGAAATCGTGGTTCATACTATGCGCCCCCGTCAAGCAAGAGGGGCAGGTAGTAGGTGGTCCGCCTAGACACTGCGCCCGGCGGTAAGTTGATAATTTAACTGGACTTTTCCCGCAGTCGACGGTCGTGCGTTGCTCGTGCGGAGGAAGTTGCTTGTGGCACTTCAGTTGTGTCGCTAAGGAAGCAAAATGCCGACGATCAATCAGTTGGTGCGCAAAGGCCGTAAGAAAATCGTTACGCGTAACAAAGTGCCGGCAATGGAAGCATGTCCGCAAAAACGCGGCGTGTGCACCAGAGTTTATACAACTACGCCGAAGAAACCAAACTCAGCCCTTCGAAAGGTCGCCCGTGTAAGGCTGACCAATGGATTTGAGGTCACGAGTTACATTCCGGGTGAAGGTCACAACCTCCAGGAGCATTCAGTGGTAATGATTCGGGGTGGGCGTGTAAAAGACCTGCCTGGCGTTCGGTATCACGTAATCCGCGGCATACTCGATACTCAAGGCGTAAATGATCGTCGGCAACGGCGCTCCAAGTACGGTGCCAAAAGACCCAAATAGTACCCGACAACGGAGGACATCATTATGTCCCGACGCCGTGCAGCTGAGAAACGCACTATCAATCCCGATCCTAAATTTGGCGATCTGGTGCTAGGGAAGTTCACTAACTGTTTACTTCATGCGGGGAAGAAGTCATCTGCTGAAACCATCGTTTATGGTGCACTTGACCGCATTGCATCGAAGACTGGCGGGGATTCCTTGCGCGTTTTTCATGATGCGCTTAAAACCGTTAAACCAGATGTTGAAGTTAAATCGCGTCGCGTAGGCGGCGCTACCTATCAAGTCCCGATTGAAGTGCGTTCAGATCGGGCACAGGCGTTGGCAATCCGTTGGATTATCGATGCCGCTCGCAATCGTTCAGAAAAAACCATGGTCGAGCGACTGGCGGGCGAACTTATGGACGCTGGCAATAACAGAGGGACAGCTGTGAAAAAGCGGGAAGATACCCACCGGATGGCGGAGGCTAACAAAGCCTTTTCGCACTATCGCTGGTAACCTGCGGGTTCAGGCATAAAAGGATAGAAATTCGATGGCTCGAAGCACCCCGCTCGATCGTTATCGCAATATAGGCATCATGGCTCACATTGATGCCGGCAAAACTACTACTACGGAGCGGATTCTGTTCTATACCGGTCGGTCGCATCGCATCGGTGAAGTGCATGATGGTGCAGCGACCATGGATTGGATGGAGCAAGAACAAGAGCGTGGTATCACAATTACTTCCGCGGCAACGACATGTTATTGGAAAGATAATCGGATCAACATTATTGATACTCCCGGACACGTCGATTTCACAGTAGAGGTCGAACGGTCTTTGCGGGTTCTCGATGGGGCGGTTTGTGTATTCGATAGTGTTGCAGGCGTAGAACCCCAGTCTGAAACGGTCTGGCGGCAGGCCAATAAATACGGCGTACCGAGAATTTGTTTTGTTAACAAGATGGACCGGATAGGTGCCGATTTTGATCGATGCGTCCATATGATTGGTGATCGCCTTGACGCGAATCCATTGGTAGTTCAATTACCTCTTGGAGTTGAAGCTACTTACTCTGGGGTTATTGATCTGATTGAAATGAAGGCCATCCGTTGGAAGGATGGAACACTGGGTGCGGAGTTTATAGTTGACGAAATTTCTAGTGCAGATTTAGCTCGTGCTGGGGACATGCGCGAGAAAATGATCGAGGTTGTGGTTGAACAGTATGAGGACGTACTGGAGGCTTATCTTGACGGCATTGGACCGGATCATGAAAGCCTTCGGCGATGTATTCGCAAAGGGACTCTTTCCGGTGAATTTGTCCCAGTACTGAATGGTTCGGCGTTCAAGAACAAGGGTGTTCAACCGCTTCTTGACGCCGTCGTGGACTATTTACCCGCGCCTACCGATGTCCCGGCTATAGTAGGTACGTCGGCGGACGGTAAAATGGAGATCACTCGGGTTAGTTCTGACGACGAACCCTTTTCGGCGTTAGCCTTCAAGATTATGAACGATCCCTATGTAGGATCGTTAACATTCGCCCGAGTTTATTCTGGCGTGCTAAAAAGCGGCACTTATTTTCTCAATAGCGCCAAAAACAAGCGCGAGCGTGTGGGACGTATGTTGGCGATGCACGCGAACCATCGTGAGGACATTGAGAGCGCTCGAACTGGAGACATAGTCGCTTTGTGTGGGCTAAAGCACTCAACTACTGGCGATACTCTTTGTGAGGCTGCGAAACCTGTCGTGCTCGAGCGGATCGACTTTCCTGACCCGGTGATTGAAGTCGCGGTCGAACCTAAAACGAAGGCTGATCAGGATAAGCTGGGTACAGCGCTGCAACGATTGGCTGCCGAGGATCCTTCATTCCGGGTTGAGGTTGACTCAGAGACGGCACAAACCCTTATCAAGGGTATGGGCGAATTGCACTTGGATATCATTGTTGAGCGCATGAAACGAGAGTTTAAGGTTGATGCCAACGTCGGAGCGCCGCAGGTAGCTTATCGTGAGACTGTGACTGAGGTGGCTGGGGCAGATTATACCCATAAGAAACAAACTGGGGGGCATGGGCAGTTTGCCCGCGTGAAGTTGGTTATTGAGCCGGCTGAAGCAGGGGCAGGTTTTGTCTTCGTTAACAAGATTGTTGGGGGTGCGGTCCCCAGAGAATATATTCCGGGTGTGGAAAAGGGTTTGCGGAGTGGGATGGGAGGCGGCGTCGTAGCCGGCTACCCAATGATTGATGTAAAGGTAACTGTGATCGATGGTGCGCACCACGATGTCGATTCAAGTGCGCTGGCTTTTGAGATAGCGGCGCGGGCAGCTTTTAATGAGGCGGTGTTGAAGGCCAAACCTAAATTGCTGGAACCCATCATGCGGGTAGAGGTGGTGAGTCCAGAGGACTATTTGGGCGATGTGATCGGGGATTTGAATAGCCGACGTGGCCACGTTGAGGTCATGGAACCAGGTAGTAGGGCAACCGTTATAAGCGCAATGGTGCCGTTGGCAACGATGTTCGGGTACGTGAATAATCTGCGTTCAATAACACAGGGTCGAGGACAATATTCAATGTGTTTTGACCATTACAAATACGTCCCACAGATGGTTGCTTCTGAAATGCAGACGAAGCTCGCTTAGGTAGCGTAGATATGTTTGGCTCGGAAAGGTACACGCTGGTGCGCCGTAGTGGCAAGAAATGTAAAGAGGTAAGCGATGGCGAAGGCGAAATTTGAGCGGACGAAGCCGCATGCGAACGTTGGTACGATTGGTCACGTTGATCATGGGAAGACGACGTTGACGGCGGCGATTAC
>PTKE01000057.1 GCA_002937585.1 Alphaproteobacteria bacterium MarineAlpha9_Bin6
GAGGACGCTTTGTCTCGAGGTGCGGCGGCGCTTTTAACTGGGTCAGACGGACCGACGGTCCGCGATGTTGCTGTGCCAGTCTTAATTGATCCAAATCCACGACGTTGTTATGCGCTTCTTGCGGCACAGTTTTATAGGAAACAACCCAAGTCCATTGCCGCAGTCACTGGCACTAATGGCAAAAGTTCAGTGGTCTCATTCCTGCGTCAGATTTGGTGTCTGAATGGACGTTCGGCTGCCAGTCTAGGCACGCTTGGCTTGGAGTCAGCACCGGTATCGATTCCCTTAACCCTTACTACTCCGGATCCCCCGGTTATTCACCATCAACTTGCGCGACTGGCCACTCATGGAGTTAACCATTTGGCCATAGAAGCTTCAAGCCATGGGCTCGATCAACACCGGATCGACGGTGTTAATGTGAATATGGCGGGATTTACAAATTTGAGCCGTGATCATCTCGATTACCACGGCTCTTTGGCACAATATCTGTCAGCAAAAGCACGGTTGTTCGGTGACGTTATGGCCCCAGGGGGAGTCGCGGTATTGAATCGGGATACTCCTTGTTATCCACGACTAATGGAAATTTGTCGCGAGCGTGACCATCGTGTGATTCAATATGGGCAGGGTGTTCGCAAGGATAAAGGCGATATTGGGAACATTGATTTAATTGATGTTAAGGCAACGCCGGATGGACTGCGTTTATCGGTTGGCTATATGGGTCAGACAGCGGTTGTCGAAGTATCCTTACTTGGCAAATTTCAGGCGGAAAATCTCCTTTGTGCAGTCGGCCTAGCTGTTGCAGACGGTGTTCCATTTGAAGCTGTAATTGAATGTGTTTCCAGTGTTGTAGGCGTACGCGGCCGAATGGAACTGGTTGGGCGGTCCCATTCTGGTGCCGGTATTTATGTCGACTATGCTCATACTCCCGACGCTTTGCAGAGTGCCCTCCAGGCATTACGGTTTCACATTTCTGGAAGGCTGCACTTAGTGTTCGGGTGTGGCGGCGAGCGCGATCGTGGGAAACGATCACTGATGGGGCGTGTCGCAGCGAACCTCTCCGACCGTGTCATTGTGACTGACGATAATCCGCGCGGCGAAGATGCGGCAATAATCCGCGCAGACATACTTAGAGATTGTCGTAATGCGATCGAGGTTGGTGACCGGGCGGCGGCCATAGCTTCCAGTATAGCTCAGCTTGAGTGCGGTGACGCTTTATTAATAGCCGGGAAGGGTCATGAAACACATCAAATTTTGGGTGATCATACGGTCGAATTCGATGACGCCACAGTGGTGCGTACAGCCGTTGGTGTTCAGGAACTTTGATCATGGCGTCTGCGGACACCGTATCGTGGACGGGTGACTATGCCGCTAAGGTAACGGGGGGGTGGATTACCCATCCTTGGTTAGCTAATGGTGTTTCTATCGATAGTCGTACTGTAGCTTCCGGCGAACTCTTCGTTGCACTCGTTGGCGATCGTTTCGACGGTCACGATTATATTAACGCCGCCTTAAAAGCAGGGGCTGCGGCTGCGATGGTGTCACGTGTCCCGGATGCGGTCGAAATGGAAGCGCCATTACTCGTGGTACCCAACACACAAACGGGTTTATCCGCGCTAGGTGCAGGCGGCCGTGCACGTAGTCGTGCCCAGGTGGTCGGAGTTACTGGAAGTGTTGGAAAGACTGGTACAAAAGAGATGCTTAGACTAACGCTTTCAGCTTTTGGCTCGGTGCATGCCAGCGTACGGAGTTATAATAATGCCATTGGGGTACCATTAACGCTTGCAAATTTGCCTGAAGAATCGGATTACGCGGTAGTTGAAATAGGCATGAATCACAGTGGCGAGATTGCTGCTCTTAGCGAGTTGTCCCGTCCGCACGTTGCAGTCGTAACTACTGTCGCTGCTGCTCATCTCGGCAACTTCAATAATGTGGATGAAATAGCTAGTGCTAAGGCTGAGATCTTTGTTGGCATCGAGCCTGGTGGAATCGCGGTACTTAACCGAGATAACCCATTTTTCCGACAATTGCGTTCAGCTGCCGAGATCAGCGTTGAACAAGTAATTGGGTTTGGATGTGCGACAGATGCGACTATTCGATTGATCAAATACGATGCCTCGCCTGGTTGTAATACGCTTACCGTCGAGATTGAGGGGAACCCTCTTGTTTATCAGTTGGGCGCTGATGGGCTGCACTGGGCGTGCAACAGTTTAGCTGTGTTGGGTGTTATTCATGGGTTTGGAGAAAACACGCACACTGCCGTTAGATGCTTGGCCGGTTTTCAAGGGATGCAAGGTCGAGGAGTTCGTCATTCGATAAACCTGGGTGATGGAGAAATTGAACTAATCGACGATAGTTATAACGCGAACCCGGTATCGATGTGTGCCGCCCTAGAATTGCTTGGCACCTCTCGGCCAAAACATTCTGGCCGTAGGATCGCGGTCTTGGGAGACATGTTGGAGCTTGGGAGCGGCGAGGGAGCCTTTCATGCCAAACTGGCTGATAACGTCGCAGCTGCCAACGTCGATCTGACATTCACAGTGGGAAACCGTATGTTGCATTTGCGCGATGCATTGTCTTCTGTACGACGTGGTGGGCATGCGGAATTTGCGTCACAGATAATAACACCGGTTATATTTGCTTTGGGCCGTGGAGATGTGGTGTTAGTCAAAGGTTCACAAGGTAGTGGTATGAGTGGCGTGGTCGACGCCTTGCTACAGGCATCTGATGACCCTGACATGGTTATAGTCGACAATAGCCACTGACAGGGGTACCAGATGCTTTACAATTTGCTTGCCCCACTTGCCGATGGCCACGCAATTTTCAATCTTTTTAGGTACCTTACTTTCAGAACCGGTTCCGCGATTATCACTGCCCTGATAGTTAGTTTCCTCTTTGGCCCGATAATTATTCGTTGGTTAAGGGTGCGACAGCGTAGCGGGCAACCAATCCGAACAGACGGGCCCAAATCCCACTTGACGGCGAAAGCTGGCACGCCAACCATGGGAGGAGTTTTAATTCTTTTGGCCGTTTCCGTCGCAACTTTGTTGTGGGCCGATATAACCAATCAATTCGTGTGGGTGGTGTTGTTTGTTACCTTGGGGTTCGGTTTGGTTGGGTTTGTTGACGACTATCTTAAGGTCACTCGACAGCATCATGCTGGATTGCCTGGCATAGTGAAGCTGCTCATCGAGATTGCAATCGCCGGAACGGCAGCCGTGTGGATTGGGAACCTATTGCCTGATGATCTAAGCGGTAGTCTGGCAACGCCTTACTTTAAGGATGTGTTAATTGATCTAGGGTGGTTTTTCGTACCATTCTCGGTGGTGGTGATGGTAGGTGCATCCAACGCGGTCAATCTAACCGACGGTCTTGATGGTCTCGCGATCGTTCCGATAATGATAGCGGCGGCATGCTTTGGGTTTATCTGTTATCTGGTTGGCAACGTCGTATTTGCTAATTATTTGCAATTACATTCAGTCCCGGGTTCCGGTGAGCTCGCTGTTTTTTGTGGTGCGCTCGTAGGTGCGAGTCTCGGTTTTTTGTGGTTTAACGCTCCACCAGCGATGGTCTTCATGGGTGATACCGGCAGCCTCTCAGTTGGAGGATCGATAGGCGCTATTAGCGTGATTACGAAGCACGAGTTGGTACTGGCGATCGTTGGCGGACTTTTTGTTCTCGAGGCTGTGTCAGTAATAGTTCAGGTGATTTCTTTTAAGTTAACTGGTCGGAGGGTATTCCGGATGGCTCCTTTGCATCATCATTACGAGCAGAAAGGTTGGCACGAATCCACCATTGTTATTCGATTTTGGATCATTGCTTTGATCCTAGCGCTTGCCGGTTTGGCAACTCTTAAATTGCGTTAGGTTCCATGATTCCGGTGACAACTTTTGCGAGTGAAAAAATTGCGGTATTTGGGCTTGGTCGGTCTGGTCTGTGTGCGGCGCTAGCGCTTGGTGCTGGTGGAGCAAATGTTGTTGCCTGGGACGACGTTGTGGAGCGGAGAACAGCAGCAGCAGCTCGCGGCGTCCACCTAGTGAATTTCGCTTCTGCCGGCTTTTCAGGTGTTCACTGTCTCGTCCTAAGTCCTGGCGTTCCTTTGACCCATCCGGCTCCACATCCCGTCGTAGGTATGGCACTTTCATCCGGAGTGGAAGTATTGGGGGATGTTGAGCTATTGGCCCGGTCTGTCTCTGGTGCCCGGATGGTTGGCATCACTGGAACCAACGGTAAGTCAACTGTTACCGCTTTGCTAGGGCACCTGATGCGCAGCGCTGGCGAGAGTGTTCAGGTAGGCGCTAATTTGGGTGAACCCGCATTAAGTCTGGAGCCGTTGGACAGTTCCGGAACGTTTGTGCTTGAACTTTCCTCTTATCAGCTCGACTTAGTCAAAACGGCCACTTTCAATGTTGCAGTTTGGACAAATTTGAGTCCCGATCACCTTGATCGGCATGGCGGCATTGAGGGATATATTGATGCAAAAAAAAACATCTTTGCGCGTCAGAATGACACTTGCGTAGCTGTAGTAGGTATTGATGATCCAGTATCAGCCGATCTTGCAGATCAGCTGTCCAAATCGGGTCCGGGGAGGGTCATTCCCATATCCTGTAAAGGGTCGGTAACGGGAGGTGTATACGTCGTCGACGGCCAACTTTATGATGACATTGATGGCTACTGTGTCGAAGTTGCAGATCTTCAAAATATTCCAACGCTTCCCGGACAGCATAACTGGCAGAACGCTGCAGCGGCCTTCGCGGCAGCACGCGTGTGCGGCCTTTCGATAGCCTCTGCCGTAGGCGGCTTGGCTACTTACACAGGATTACCACATCGTCTTGAAGAAATAGCCGTTATCGATGGCATTCGTTATATCAATGATAGTAAGGCAACAAATATCTCGGCTGCTACCCGAGCCTTGGAATGTTACTCATCCATTTACTGGATTGCGGGCGGTCGTGCGAAGGATTTTGCGTTGGGATCTCTGGATCACGTTCTTTCCCGTGTCGCCCACGTTTTTTTAATTGGGGAGGCAGCCGGACCTTTTTCCAAAATATTACGTGACCGTGTGCCATTTACTATCAGCGTTACCCTAGACGTTGCTGTTGCACAGGCGCGCGATGCTGCGCTCGCTGGTGGTAATAGAACGTCAGTAGTGCTGCTTTCTCCGGCTTGCGCGTCATTTGATCAATATGACGATTTTGAGGCACGTGGGGATGCATTTCGCTCTATCGTGCAACGCTGCGAAACATTTAAAACTGAATCATCCAAAGTTCCTTTTACAACGCCGCAAACGGGGCGGTCCGCTTGATGTCTTTGCCGCGCACCGATAATAGCGTTCTTGGTCGCTGGTGGTGGACTGTGGATCGCTGGTCGGTGGCCGCTCTATTCTTACTAAGCTTAGTAGGCGCTGTTCTGGTGATGGCGGCGAGCCCATCAGTTGCAGATCAAAAGGGATTTGGCAGTTTTCATTTCGTTCACAGGCATCTTGCTACTTTGGGGCCGGCCTTGATCCTGATGATTGGGGTTTCGCTACTTTCTCCGGTCGGGATACGACGGTTTGCATGCGGGGTATTTGTTGTTGGAATTTTTTTCATGTTTTGGGTTTTGGCGAATGGTGTTGACATAAACGGTGCGCGACGCTGGATATCATTTGCTGGACTTTCTATGCAACCTTCCGAATTGGTTAAGCCAAGCTTCGTGGTTGTAACCGCATGGCTTCTTGCACGACCTAGAAAGCAGGGAGAACCGCGCGGCAGTGCTTTATCGATTGGTCTCTTAATAATTGTTTTAGCACTATTGGTCGCACAGCCTGATTTTGGTATGGCGTTCGTGGTAGGCGCCGTGTGGTTCAGCCAGCATTTTATTGCCGGCATGCCGGCTTATGCCCTGACCGTTGCAATTGTCGCTGGTGTAGTTGGTTTGGTTGCGGGTTATTTCTCATTGTCGCATGTACAAAGCCGTATCGACCGATTTCTAGATCCGGACACAGGTGACCGTTACCAGATTGACACGGCATTAAATGCGTTTGCCAATGGTGGGTTATTAGGGCGTGGCCCCGGGGAAGGTGTAGTGAAAGATTTCCTTCCTGATGCTCACGCAGATTTTATTTTTGCTGTAGCGGGTGAAGAATTTGGATTGATCTGTTGTTTAGCAATTATTTGCTTGTTCGGGTTCGTTGTGCTTCGGGGTATAGCTCGTTTGCTGGAGAACGAAGACTTTTTTGTGCTTGTATCTGGTGGCGGTTTGATTTTCTTGTTTGGTCTCCAAGCATTCGTTAATTTGGCAGTGTCACTAGATCTCATTCCAACCAAGGGTATGACGCTACCGTTTGTGTCCTACGGTGGGTCATCCATGATCGCACTCGCTCTTGGCATGGGGATGCTATTGGCATTGACCCGTCGTCACCGTCAAAAGTGGCAGGAGCCGTAAACGTGTGTTCCGTGAGGACAGAACGTTTGGGCAAAATTTTGATCGCCGCAGGTGGCACTGGCGGACATATTTTCCCGGCGCAAGCGTTAGCACGTCGTTTGCTCGGGCTTGGTTTTCAGCCAGCGCTTGTAACTGATCGGAGGGGGATGGAGCTTGGCTGTGATCAGATCGGCATCCCATGTCATACGCTCTACGCCGGTCCATTTTCACGTCAAAGTTGGGTTGGCCTTTTGCTGGCTGTGATAAAGTTGAGCATTGGAATGGTTCAGGCGCGTGTTTTAATTCATCGTTTGGCGCCGGTAGCGGCAGTCGGGTTTGGTGGATATGCATCGTTGCCCATGATGCTGATGGCGGCGCGTATGAAATTACCGACGGTGATTCATGAGGCCAATGCTGTGCTAGGGCGGGCAAACCGACTCTTGGCACCTCGGGTGTCGGCCATAGCCACCTCGTTTCGAAATACTTCTGGGGTCGCTGAATTCTATCAAGATAAAGTTGTGCAAACTGGTGCACCAGTGCGTGCCGATATAGTGGCTTTGCGAGAACTGGTAGCTCAACCTCTAAACTCCAATTCTAAGATCCGTTTGCTAATTGTTGGCGGCAGTCAAGGCTCACGGATAATGAGTGAGGTCGTGCCAGTGGCGCTCGCACGACTGCCATCATGGTTGAAGGCTCGTCTTGTGATAGTCCATCAATGTCGGGCGTCAGATCAAGCGAACGTTGAGGCCTTGTTCGCAATGGGCGGCATCAGTGCATCAGTGATTCCATTCATTGAGAATATGGCGGCAGCCCTCAAGGCTGCGCATTTAGTGGTTAGCCGTGCCGGCGCTTCCACTGTGGCAGAGTTGGCTGTAGCCGGCCGGCCTGCGTTGTTAGTGCCTTTCCCACACGCAACTGATGATCATCAGACAGCAAATGCCCGCGCGTTGGTGGACGCGGGTGGTGCATGGATGATTGATGAAAAGGAATTTAATGTTGTGAAATTAGAAACTTGGCTCGTTGAACTGTTCAAGAATCCGTCTGTATTAGTTGAGGCTAGTCACAAAGCGCGCGCGATCGGTCAACCGGATGCAGCGCGTTGTCTTGCCGATGTTACGAGTCAACTAATTTCCGAATACGCCGGTGTGTAGGCATCAAGATGAAATCCCTGCCGCTTGATCTTGGAATTATTCACTTCGTCGGTATCGGCGGGATCGGGATGAGCGGTATTGCTGAGGTAATGCATAACCTGGGGTACCAGGTGCAGGGTAGTGATATTACCAACAATGCGAATGTGAAACGGCTTCATTCACTCGGCATAAATATTGGCATAGGACATAGTGCTGATAACGTCACGGGTGCTTCTGTGCTGGTTATATCTTCGGCGGTCAACGACAATAATCCTGAAATTTTAGCTGCGCGAGCGGCGCAATTGCCTGTGGTTCAGCGAGCTGAAATGCTCGCTGAATTAATGCGACTTAAATGGTCCATCGCTGTTGGCGGGACTCACGGCAAGACAACAACAACATCGATGATTGCAGCACTTTTGGATGCGGCAGGTAAGGATCCTACAGTAATCAACGGTGGTATCATCAACGCTTACGGGACTAACGCGAGACTTGGTGACGGAGAGTGGATGGTAGTCGAAGCAGATGAATCCGACGGGAGTTTTGTTCGATTGCCCGCAATGATATCAGTAGTGACCAATATTGATGCTGAGCATCTTGATCATTACGGCAACTTTGATGCACTGCGGCTTGCGTTCCAAACCTTTACAGAAAACATTCCTTTCTACGGCTTAGCTGCGTTATGTAGCGACCATCAAGAAATCCGTGCCATGATCAATAGAATTACTGATCGACGAATCGTGACCTATGGTTTGAATCCACAGGCCGATGTGCGTGGCTACGACCTCATTCCAACTGCAAATGGAGTACGATTTGGTGTCCAATTGAGTGGCCGTTCAAGGGGCGCTGGACGAGTGATTGGTGGTATAGAACTAAGCATGCCTGGTGCGCACAATGTCCGGAACGCGTTAGCGGGGGTGGCAATTGCTGTCGAATTGGATATTGGCGACGATATTGTTAGGCGAGCTTTAGAGCAGTTCAAGGGAGTAAAACGACGGTTTACGCTTGTTGGTGAGGCCCAAGGAGTGACCGTGGTCGACGATTACGGTCATCATCCAGTAGAAATAGCAGCAGTACTATCGACCGCACGGGAACGCTGTGCTGGCCGTGTAATTGCGGTCATGCAGCCGCATCGTTACTCGCGTCTAAACTCACTGTTTAAGGACTTTTGTATTTGTTTTAATGACGCGGACGTGGTGATCGTCGCCGATGTTTATCCGGCAGGGGAAAACCCAATTAAAGGGGCCGATAGAGATGCCTTAGTGTCTGGTCTCCAGTCATCTGGGTGCCGCCATGTTTATTCCCTGGCGGATCCCAATAGTCTGGCTGAGCTGATCGCTGAGTTAGCAACAGTCGGAGATATGGTGGTTTGTCTAGGTGCCGGCACTATTACCCACTGGGCCAACGCTTTACCTGCAGCGCTTGATAGTCTGGCTGCTCCGGTCAGCGTGGTGGGAAGCAGCGCATGATGATGGCAACAAAGCGCGTACAGGACTTGCTTGAAAAACTTCCAAGAGTACGGGGAGAACTCCGCGCTAACGTGCCTCTGGCGCGTTATACCTGGTTCCGAGTTGGTGGACCCGCAGAAATATTGTTCACTCCGGCGGATCGTGACGACTTAGTGAAATTTCTGCAGGGTTGTCCAGACAACACGCCTTTCACAGTTATTGGGCTTGGCTCAAATGTGTTGGTTCGTGATGGCGGTATTCCTGGCGTGGTAATCCGACTTGTGCGTGGACTGAGTGTCATCAAAGTTGAGGGTTCCGAGATAAGCGTCGGCGCTGGCGCGCTCGACCTAAAGGTTTCACGAACTGCTGCTGCGGCAGGTATTGGAGGGCTAGAGTTTTTAAGTGGCGTCCCCGGTTCTATCGGTGGGGCGGTACGAATGAATGCCGGTGCGTATGGGCAGGAAGTTGCAGATGTGCTGGTATCGGCTGTCGTCATTAACCAAAGAGGATTATCAAGGAAACGAGTTGCGGATGAGTTCCGTTTTACCTATCGAACATCCAATTTGGCAAAAGACGATATCGTCGTTGAGGCTCGGTTTCGTGGTTATATGGATACTTCAACCAGAATTGCTAAACGTATGGGTCAGCTCGAAAAAGTTCGCTCTGAGAGTCAACCGACTCGTGAGCGCACTGGTGGTAGTACCTTCATCAATCCCCCCCAAGATACTGCCTGGCGTCTGATTGATAACGCTGGCTGTCGAGATTTGCGCTGTGGTGGCGCGACCATATCCAAGAAACACTGCAATTTTTTGGTCAATAATGGAAATGCCACGGCAGCTGATCTGGAAGGCCTTGGTGAGGAAGTCCGGCGTCGAGTGTTCTCTGAGACTGGCGTGCGGCTCGCCTGGGAGATTCGGAGGCTTGGTTGCCATGCCGCAATTCTCAGGGATGTCGGGGCATGAACAAACGAGTCGTAATTTTGATGGGAGGAACGTCAGGAGAACGAGAGGTCTCGTTGCGAAGTGGTGCAGCTGTGGCTGAAGCTTTACGTGTCTTGGGGTATCAGGTGCTTCCGATAGATGTTGCCCAAGACATTGCGGTTAAGTTGGGTGAATTTTGCTCGGATACGGATGTCGTTTTTAATGCGCTACATGGCCGTTACGGTGAAGATGGATGCGTTCAGGGCTTTTGTGAAGTTTTGGGTTTGGCTTACACTCATTCTGGAGTGCTTGCGTCGGCGTTGGCTATGAACAAGCCAATGTCGAAGCGGCTATTTTTGAATGCCGGAATCCCTGTGCCGAAGGGTGGGGTGTTTTCTCGCCAGGAGATTTTTGCTCGTGAGCCGATGTCGCGGCCATATGTTGTCAAACCGCTCGACGAAGGTTCCAGTCTGGGTGTGCATATTGTTCGGGAAGGGGAGGAGTCGCCAGTCGGCGATTACACTTGGAGTCATGATGAGCGTGTGCTCGTTGAAGACTATGTGCCGGGCCGCGAGCTCACTGTGGCCATCATGAAGGAGCGAAGCCTGGAGGTGCTGGAAATCAGACCTTCCAAAGGTTTCTACGATTATGACTCAAAATACACGAAGGGCTGTGCCGAATATCTAATTCCTGCACCGGTCTCCGACTCAACTCGTGAAGAGGCGCTTCATTTAGCGTTATTAGCGCACCAAACATTAGGTTGCCGGGGGGTCACTCGTTCTGATTTTCGCTACGATGGCTCCGAGGGCGGGCTTGGTTTGCGGCTCCTGGAAATCAACACTCAACCAGGATTAACGCCAACGTCTTTAGTTCCGGAGATTGCGGCCCACGTCGGCATTGATTTTCAGATGTTAGTCAAATGGATGTTAGAGGACGCGCGATGCAACGTTTAATTGCGCGTCCGAGCGATAGACTGCGGACGTCAGTTTCAAATGCTAGACGCGATACTTCGGTACGGCCACGGCGACGTTGGCGCTGGACGCAACCTCTCCTTGTTAGGCGATTCATGGTCATTCTGCTTGGTCTTAGCGCAATGTTGTTATTGACGTTTTATGTTGAGAAAAAGGATCTGCACGATTCGCTTGCTCGAGTGCGACAGATCGTCGCTTCTGCCACAGTGCGAGCTGGTTTCGCGGTGAACGATATTCTTGTGGTTGGTCATCGGAATGTTACGGAGCATGTACTGTTAGAGGCGCTCAACATAAGTCCCGGTACCCCTCTGTTTTTTGTGGACTTATTTGCGGCACGCGCACGTGTTGAGGCCCTCGACTGGGTGCGTACTGCCGAGCTGCGCCGGCGACTACCAGGTCAACTTCAGCTCCGGGTCTACGAACGGGACCCAGTGGCGTTGTGGCAGCGCGGCAGTAGTTTTGCACTTGTCGATGATCTTGGTCAGCCTTTCCTGGAAGCCCCAATTCAGCTATTCCACCACCTGCCTGTGTTGGTTGGCTCCGGGGCACCTAAGGCATACCCGCAGTTGAGTAAACTGCTTGCGTCAACGACACAGCTTCAGATTCGACTTGCCGCCGCCATTTGGGTTAGTGAGCGGCGCTGGAACCTAAACCTTGACAATGGGCTCACTGTTTATTTGCCTGAAGCGGGTGTCAGCGAGGCATGGGATCTTTTAGTGGATCAAATCAATACACGTGATTTGTTTGCCCGCGACCTGGTCACGATCGACCTTCGCCAATCAGGACGCCTTGTTATTGGGGTTCATCCAGAGGCTGTTTGGCCGGATGAAATAATTGCTAACGAGAGAGCACTCAAGCTGGATTCCCTTCCCCAAAAAATCCCAGATGGTGAAGATTCGCCGAGTAAACTGGCTGTTGGCGAGCACGATGCGTAACGGAGGTGCCAATCGCAAGGTCATGAGAAAACGGCAGCAAACGGCGTCGTCTGCACGGCGCGGCCTGATTGCCGCATTGGATGTTGGTACTGCAAAGATTTGTTGCTTTGTTTCTAAGATCGAAGACGACGGGTCGCTTGACGTAGTGGGGATTGGTCATCAGGTCGCCCGTGGGACACGTGCGGGCACGGTAGTGGATATGTCGGCTGTCGAGGAATCTATTGGAGAAGTATTGCAGACGGCTGAAGATATGGCTGGTGATACCGTTCGAACTGTTGTGGTTGGAGTGACCGGTTGCCAGCCACACTCACGGATACTCCGAGTCGAATTGGAGCTGGGTGGTCACGAAGTCAGCCAAGCTGATCTGACGCGTGTTTTTGAGCGGAGTCACAACGAACAGTTACAGCAGGATCGCATGTTTTTGCACGGTTTGCCGGTTGGCTACGAGATCGATGGTTTGCACGGGATTCAGGACCCGAGGGGCATGAGAGGTGAAAAACTTTTGGTTCGTATGCATGTTGTGAGTGGTTGTCGGAGTACGATCCGAAATCTGACTAATTGTGTTGGACGCTGTCACCTCGACACCGACGAATTGGTCTTGTCGAGTTATGCCTCTGGGCTCGCCTCTCTGGTGGAAGACGAGCTAGACCTTGGCGCTATATGCATCGATATGGGCGCGGGTGTTACATCTATCGCAGTTTTCCGAAACAACGCAATGATGCACGCGGATGCTGTGCCGGTGGGTGGTTGGCATGTTACGAGCGATATTGCGCGTGGTCTGGACACATCCATGCGAGATGCTGAGAGGTTGAAGACACTATTTGGCAGTACAATCGCTAGTGATGTAGATAAAAAAGACATGATTGACGTTCCGCCCCTCGGCGAGCGCGATGCCTCGGGCCCTAATCATATTCCTCGTGAACTTTTAATCGGTGTTGTGCGCCCCCGCTTGGAAGAGACTTTTGAACTAGTTCGTGATCGTCTGGATGAGGTTGGGTATGGTAGATCAGGCGCGATGCGAGTTATACTCACGGGCGGTGCCAGCCAGCTAAGCGGTCTACGAGATTTGGCTGGACAGATACTAGGGAAGCATGTGCGCCTGGGTGGACCACTACCAATCCCAGGCTTGGCTCAATCCATGCGCGGTCCGGCCTTTGCGACCTGTGCTGGCCTACTTCTTTACGCTGCACAGCAGACGCCCGCCGCCAGTATGGCCAGTACCGGTCAACATCGGAATTCGAACGGCCATATAGGTCGGTTCGGTCAGTGGTTTCGTGATAATTTTTAAAAATACGCCGCATGACAATAGCAGGCGATCGGCATGGGCCAACCTCATTACTTTAAGTTTGTAATATTTCGTAACAAAACGTGATTTGAGAGTGCTTAAGGGCTTTGTTAAAAACTATCCGGAGAGGTTTCCAAATGCTTCGTGTTAGGACGATTGTGGACGGGGACTGGGCTTGTGCGTTGGCATGACAACGAGTTTTAGATGAGGCAGTGACGGCTATTCTTCAGAAAACCATCAAAAGTCCGATCAGTTGCACGGGAATTGGCCTGCACAGCGGCATCAACGTAAACATGGCGTTGCGGCCTGCCCCGGTGGGCACAGGCATCGTGTTTACCCGTATTGATCAAGGAAACGCTCTTTTACCGGCGGCATACGACTTGGTGTCTGAAACCCGGCTAGGCACAACTCTGCGTAACGGTGATGGTGTCGGCCTTGCCGCAGTCGAGCATCTCATGGCTGCCCTGTGGGGTTGTGAGATTGATAACCTGTTTGTCGATATCGACGGTCCAGAAGTCCCGGCAATGGATGGTAGCGCTGCTCCGTTCGTGTTCCTGATGGAATGTGCGGGGGTGGTTGAACAGGGCGCTTCTCGACAAGCTGTACGGGTGTGCCGGTCAGTTGAGGTGATTGATGGTGATAAACGTATTGCTTTGACGCCAGCTGATGATTTTTCGGTGGACTTGTTGATCGACTTCGACAACCCTATGATTGCCCGTCAATCCAGTTGTTTTCATGGTGGGTCATTCGCATTCAAAACGGAAATTAGCCGTGCTCGCACGTTTGGGTTTGAAAATGAGGTTGCGGCTCTGCACGCTGCAGGTTTTGCCCTCGGCGGTTCGTTAGAAAATGCCGTCGTGGTTGGTGAAGATCGTGTCCTTAATGAGGGTGGTCTGCGTTATGACAATGAGTTTGTGCGCCATAAGACATTAGATTGTGTAGGTGATCTTTATCTTGCAGGGGCTCCACTCTTGGCTCACGTTGATGCACATTGTTCGGGTCACGGACTAAATAATGCGGTTTTGAGAGCATTGTTTGCAAGTGATCGGAATTGGAAGTTGGAACCAGTCATGTCAGCATTACCTAGTTGGTCTGAGACGGCGGTGGCAGCAGAGGCATAACTTTTTGTCTGTGCAATAAATCCTAGGTCAGGCCAGAATTTTGTTATTGTGTTGTTCCTTTCCCAGCATTGTTCCGTAGTGTAGCAGTTGATGGGCGCTAGCCGCCTGCAATCCCTCTGAATTTGGGCTTTATCATCGCGGACTCGCGTTTCTAAAGGGTTTGTTTGGGGTTCGGACGTCAACCCTATAGTGGACATTTTTATATCTCTTCCAAGAGATCAGGCCTAATTGGAGTTATGATCACATCGCGACGCACAGCATCAATGAAATTGAAGATGGGTTGTTGGCGGATGCCCCTGGCCTCTGGTGCCAACAACTTGGTCCGCCCGTTCCTGAGGACACTTCCCCGCCTGCCCTATTTCTCGATCGGGATGGTGTAGTTGTCGAGGAGATCGAATACTTGCACCGTGTTGAGGACGTTAAGCTAATCGCGGGGGTCGACAAAATTATTGCATCGTGCAACCAAAATAATCTTCCGGTGGTGTTGGTCACTAATCAGTCAGGTATTGGACGCGGACTTTACGGGTGGCGGGAATTCGCTGCGGTCCAAGATAGGATTATGGAAGCGTTATCCTCTCTTGGTGCTCGTATAGATATGGTATTAGCATGCGCCTATCACGACCAAGCCCCACCACCGTATAAAGAAGATGGACATTCTTGGCGCAAACCTAATCCAGGAATGTTGTTGGCGGCTGCTGAGAGGCTGAAAGTCAACCTGTCTCTGTCATGGATCGTTGGGGACCAACCCAGCGATATCGAAGCTGGTCGGGCAGCAAAACTTGCTGGCGGCGTATTGGTGTTAAGCGGTCGTACAAGTCAGTCGGCTTCGGCGGGTGTTCGTTCACGCGGCGGATATAGGGTCCGAGTAACCTACAGTCTGGCAGCTTGCCGCTTTCTTGTGGAATACATGAAAGCCGCGGAGATTACTTTGGGGAAAGATCCTAGTGCCAGAGCTGAAAGAGCTGCAATAGCTGCAATAGATCAATAAGTGGAAGCAGGACGAGAAACTGGTCCGACAGAATCTTGGCTTAACTAGTCGTTAGGGTGTCTGCAGAGGTGTTCACATAAGCAGCAAGCGACACATCAGAGAATGTGAGTTTCAATTGCCTGCACTATGGAAAGCTATCACTGTCACTGTCGCGATCATTGAATGCGTTTATTGACTTATGTGTGGCTCTAGGAAGACGTGTGTTGTGCAGGACGGTTGCGGTTAGAGTTGCATCTTTCCAGATGACCTTTCGTAATGTTTGTGCCACCCAAATTAGTATCGGTGAAAACTGCTGCTCGTACGTCAGAGTCGCTAATATTTTCAAGTGAGTCTCGTTAAAGCTATTAACTGGAATGGTTAATAATTAATGCCAATAAATTTC
>PTKE01000058.1 GCA_002937585.1 Alphaproteobacteria bacterium MarineAlpha9_Bin6
GCCCAAGCCCCGATCTCAGCGACCACCCCCTGATCCGAACGGACCAACCAGTCGTTGATGCAATTTGGCTAATGAATTAGGTGCCCGAGCCTCTGAGCAATGGGCAATGGGCCGTGGTGCGTGATGACCGGAACGCTGCCTCCGGAAACCCATTCAGGGGTCGAAACCAGTGCTCAATGTTCCCACAAACGTTCCCATATGAACGCAAGGAACTTGCCGTTTCCTGCTAAGTCATTGAAATCATTGGTGCGCGCTACAGGAATCGAACCTGTGACCCACTGATTAAAAGTCAGTTGCTCTGCCGACTGAGCTAAGCGCGCACTCAAAATGTACGGCGACCATAGGAGTGGCCTTCCAAAGGGTCAAGGCACAGCGCTCCACCAAAACAGTCATTAACAGAGCTAACCTTATACTCCCAAACAACACTCACTATTAAACGTTTCGGAAAGAAAATTCCCTTCAAAGTGGTTTGATATCACCTTGCTTTTGTCTGTTCGTAAAATTTGAACGAAAACTCTTTAATTCACCCGAACGAATGGCGAAACGCATACCAGCCATCAAAGCTTGGTAATAATATAAATTGTGCCAAGTCATAAGGATCACACCTAAAATCTCCTTTGCTTGGACAAGGTGATAAAGGTAAGCGCGACTGTAACCTAGACACGTAGGGCACTTACAAGTTTCGTCGAGAGGTCGTGGGTCATCCTTGTGGCGGCTGTTTCGAATATTGACAACTCCATTCCAAGTAAATGCTTGGCCGGTTCGACCTGAGCGAGTAGGTAGAACACAATCGAACATGTCACAACCTGACACCACAGCATCGACAAGGTCGCTGGGACGTCCAACACCCATCAAATACCTAGGTTTCTCCACTGGGAGCCGTGATGCAGTGTAAGCCGTGATCTCATGCATCAATTCGTTGTCCTCACCAACGGCAAGGCCGCCAATCGCATAGCCGTCGAAGCCCGTTTCAACAAGCGAGGCAACAGACTGGGCGCGTAATTCAGGATACATCCCGCCTTGCACAATACCGAACAGACCATAACCGGATCGGGCCAAATATGCTTCTTTTGAGCGTACTGCCCAGCGCATTGACAATCCCATTGATTCTTCAGTTAAAGTTTTCGAGAGGGGGAAGGCAGTGCATTCATCCAGCGCCATGGTTATGGTAGAATCCAATTTACGTTGAATTTCAATGCTTTTCTCGGGAGTAAGTAACTCTCGTTTCCCGTCGATATGCGATTGAAAATTGACACCCTCCTCAGACAACTCACGCAATTTAGATAAGGACATGACTTGAAACCCGCCTGAATCGGTAAGTATCGGGCCGGGCCAAGCCATCATCTTTCCCACTCCACCAAGACGCGATATTCGTTCCGCCCCAGGTCGAAGCATCAGATGATACGTGTTAGCTAGCACAATTTGTGCACCACACTTTGCAAGGGCCTCGGGTGTCATTCCCTTAACCGTCCCAGTAGTACCAACAGGCATAAATGCCGGTGTCGCAAAATTTCCGTGAGCGGTAATCACCCGGCCAAACCGCGCTGTTCCGTCGCAGGCTCCTATCTCGAAACCAATCGTCATCCAACGGGCTTCAGCGTGAGAAGCGAAGCATCTCCATAAGAATAAAATCGATAACCTTTCTTAATCGCATGAGCATACGCTGCCTGTATGCGATCCATTCCACAAAAAGCTGCAACAAGCATGAACAATGTGGAACGCGGCAAGTGGAAATTTGTCATTAATAAATTGGCAACCTTAAAACGATAACCAGGTGTAATAAAAAGATCCGTGTCTCCACTAAACGCTTTTATCGTTCCACTTTCATCACTAGCGCTCTCTAATAATCGAAGTGCCGTGCTACCAACTGCGATGACCCGTCCGCCCGAATCGCGTACGTCATTAATCTTCTTAGCTGCAAGAGAGGAAATCTCCCCCCACTCCGATGCCATATTATGGTCACGCGTATCCGCAACGTTCACAGGTCGAAACGTACCAGATCCAACGTGAAGTGTGAGTTGCGACAGTTCTACACCCGCTGTTGTCAACCGAGACAAAAGATCATGCGTGAAATGAAGCCCGGCAGTCGGCGCAGCAACCGCACCCAAACGATCCGCGTAGATAGTTTGATAGTCAGTAACATCACGTGCATCGGTACCATGTGGTCGTGAGATATAGGGAGGCAGGGGCACTGCCCCGTGTTGATGTAAAAAAAGCAGGACCTCCTCAGTGTCTCGCTTAAAATCGATTATTAGCTCTCCGTTGCTCTTGCGCGACACAACATCGGCAACAAAATTGGACTGGAAAACCACCTTATCACGAGGCTTTAGCTTTCGTGCCGGATATGCGAGTACGCGCCAGCGTCCATTTCCAAGATCTCTATCTAGGGTCACCTGAACCTTCGCCTTACCCCGATGACCGAGCAAGCGAGCAGGAATTACGCGAGTATCATTGACCACAATCAAGTCACCGGAACAAAGATACTTGGGTAAATCAGAGACTCGAGCATCGCTCAGTCCCTCTGAAACAACCAATAACCTCGCACTATCACGTGGACGAACAGGACGGTCAGCGATCCGCTCGCGCGGAAGGTCAAAATCAAATGCCTCGACCTGCATACCTGAGCACTGTCAGCATTTATTCGGCGTCGGAGGCGACTAACATTCGGATAATCTTGTCCGGGTTATCAACTAATCCATTATTTTGTGGTGTGCCTTTTTTTATTTGATCTACGTACTCCATACCTTCAACCACGTGGCCCCATACCGTGTACTGGCCGTTCAAATGAGGAACGTCTTCAAAACAAATGAAAAATTGACTATCGGCGCTATCTGGATGTTGTGCACGTGCCATGGATAAAGTTCCACGAACATGCTTAGCTTCAGAGAATTCTGCATCGAGGTTTTGGCCCGATCCGCCAGCACCCGTTCCAGTTGGGTCTCCGCCTTGCGCCATGAACCCGTCGATAACTCGGTGAAATACAACACCGTCGTAAAACCCTTTACGAACTAGTTCCCTGATTCTGGAAACATGTTTAGGGGCCAAATCCGGCCGCATTTCTATAACCACACGGCCGTCACCCAGGTCCATATACAACGTATTTTCAGCATTTCCGGCTTCGGATCTTAGTCCCGTCATTGCCAATATCACCCCTACCGGCAACAAATAAAATAATCGCCGCATAGCTTCTACCTTTCAAATCAACATTATTTATTCGAATTTTTCTGTCGTTCAGTTTCGACACGCTCAAGCAGGCGTTCCTTCACATTTCCAGGAACAAAATCGGTTATGTCACCGCCAAGCAAGCAAATTTCCTTAACAAGGCGAGAGGAAACAAATTGAGTCTGCTCGGAAGCCATCAAGAATACTGTCTCGACTTCAGGATCGAGATGAACATTCATACCTGCCATCTGAAACTCATATTCAAAATCGGATACAGCCCGCAGACCTCGAATGATAATTGATGCTCCGCAATCCTTCGTAAACTTCATCAACAAGGTCTCGAATGAGCGCACCTCAATACGAGCAGCGGCATCAACTCCTAGTGCTTCAATTGCCTTCTCTACCATTCCAACCCGTTCGTGGAGCACAAACATTGGTGCTTTTCCTACGTTCACGGCAACCCCAACTACGAGGCGGTCCACGACATGAAGGGCACGTTGGATAATATCGAGGTGACCGGCAGTAGGAGGATCAAAGGTCCCAGGATACAGGCCAATCCGATTACAACTCATTTTCCACATCTCCTGCCAATTCCTCTGGCTCGTCGGCCTTGTCACCCTCCGTATTTTCATCGCCGCCGATGTTATCGATTTCGCTCTCCGCACCGAGTCTTATCACTGAGACTACGCGTTCACATTTTTTAGTTTTGAATAGAGTGACTCCCTGAGTGTTACGACCCGCAATACGTATATCGGAAACTGGAATTCGAATGAGTTTTCCTGCGTCAGTTACAAGCATCAATTGATCTGTCGCCTTGACTGCAAAAGAAGCAACAACAGGACCATTACGCGGCGAGGTTGCGATGTTGATAATACCCTGACCGCCTCGGCGTGTAATTCTATACTCATATGCAGAAGTACGTTTCCCATAACCATTTTCAGTAACACTGAGAATCATTTCCTCGCGCTCCGCTAACGACCGATCCTGCTCGTCATGCCACTGTGACAAATCTCTACTTGTGTTATCATTTCCGTTACGACGGTCCGCAGACGCGTGTTTCAGATAAACATCCCGAACGTCCATATCAATCTCTTGGTGATCGAGTATTGACATTGATATAACACGATCATCTACCGAACGTTTGATACCACGCACTCCGGTAGAATTGCGGCTAGCAAATTCTCTTACGTCGGTAATTGGAAAACGAATGCATTTCCCATTGGTAACCGCCAGAAGTACATCTTGCCCCTCACAGCAGGTTTTAACACCAACTAGCTCCGAAGACTCTTTGCCTTCAGTCTCCTCGAGCTTCATCGCGATTTTACCGTTGGACTTTACATTCGTGAAGTCTCTAAGAGGATTTCGGCGTACATCGCCATGCGAGGTCGCAAACATGACATGCATTTTATCCCAGGTTACCTCGTCTTCCGGCAAAGGCATCATTGTCGCAATTGACTCTCCAGATTTAAGAGGCAGTAAATTCACCATAGGCCTACCACGCGCCTGCGGTGTTGCCATTGGCAATTTATAAACCTTGAGCATGTGGACCATACCCCGTGTAGTAAAAAACAATACTGGACGATGGGTATCGGCGACAAATATTTGACTGACAAAATCCTCGTCGCGGGTAGCCATTGCCGCCCGTCCCTTGCCGCCCCGGCGCTGGGAGCGATAGCTTGATAGTGCAACCCTTTTTATGTAGCCCTTGTTTGTAACGGCTACCACCATATCTTCGTGCTCGATCAAGTCCTCAATGTCTGACTCAAACTCAGCGTCCTCAATAGTAGTCCGACGTGGGACCGCAAATTTCTCGCGAACATCTTTAAGTTCCGTACGCATAATATCGAGCACACGCTCACGAGATTTTAAAATAGCCAAATAGTCTACAATTTTTTTCGCAAGCTCATTGAGATCATCAGAAATTTTATCCCGTTCCAGTGCTGTCAGACGTTGCAACCGAAGTTCCAATATTGCGCGCGCCTGTGCCTCACTCATTCGATAAGTATCACGTTGCCCGAGCCCTCCATCGACATCACCTATTCTTTCGACCAAAGCCGCTATATCAAACGCTCGCCATTTTCGACTCATCAAATCGGTGCGCGCTTTGTTAGGATCAGAAGCACTTCTGATCAGTTTAATCACCTCATCAATGTTGGCCACCGCCACGGAGAGCCCTACTAATATATGAGCACGTTCGCGTGCCCTCCCAAGCTCATAAAGAGTACGGCGCGTAATGACGTCTTCACGAAACGCCAAAAACGCACTTAACATCTGCTTCGCATTTAGCTGCTCAGGACGCCCACCATTCAAAGCAAGTGCGTTTACGCCGAAGCTCGTTTGCAACGGCGTGTAACGGTAAACCTGATTGAGTACCACTTCATAGGTCGCATCACGCTTGAGTTCGATGACCACACGAACTCCGTCGCGGTCTGACTCGTCACGCAGCCCAGAAATTCCCTCAATACGTTTCTCTTTCACGGCCTGAGCAATCTGTTCAACCATACGAGACTTATTCACCTGATAGGGGATCTCAGTAACCACGATTGACTCACGATCTTTGCCAAAACTTTCCCGGCTAGTGCGTCCGCGTATTACTATACCGCCCCGCCCCGTATGCGCCGCCGAAAGTATTCCACTGCGACCAAGGATAATGCCACCAGTTGGGAAATCCGGACCAGGCAGATACTCTATAAGCTCGCCTATACCAAGCTCAGGATTGTCAATCAAAGCAAGTGCTGCATCGATCACTTCGCCCAGATTATGGGGTGGAATATTTGTTGCCATTCCCACAGCGATACCGCCCGCACCATTGACTAATAGATTTGGAAATCGTGCCGGCAGCACCACCGGCTCCCGCGCCGAATTGTCATAATTTTCCCGAAACTCTACGGTGTCCTGGTCGATGTCCTCGAGCAAGGTACTCGCAGCGTGAGCCAACCGTGCTTCGGTGTACCGCATTGCCGCAGGTGGGTCTCCATCCATTGAGCCGAAATTTCCCTGCCCATCTATCAACGGGAGGCTCATGGAGAAATTCTGGACCATACGCACCATTGCATCGTAAATAGCTTCACCACCGTGGGGATGATATTTCCCCATTACATCCCCGATCACACGAGCTGACTTACGATAGCTTCGATTCCAATGGTAACCGTTCTCGTTCATGGCGTGCAGAATGCGACGATGAACTGGCTTCAAACCATCACGGACGTCCGGCAGCGCTCGGCTCACGATCACGCTCATCGCGTAATCGAGATACGAACGTCGCATTTCCTCCTCGATCGTTACCGGGATGATATCCGGTGATTGGTTAACAGTCTTTTCAGTCACAGAAATTACACTGACAAGAAGGCCCGCAGCCCAACAGATGAATTAATTGTTGCCAATAAAACCGGCAGAGAAATATACAAGATCTTATAGGTTCCGCCCCCTCAGCACTCCGCAGCTAGCGAGTAGGAACCCCGCAAGAATGTACTATTTTTACCCTGGAAAAAGCATTTTGGCCAGCTTTTGATAATTTAAATCGAACCTCAAGTGAGAGCACCAAATTCCTCAACAAGACAAGAAAGAGGCCTTATCCTTAATAGGTTGATGGCTCTGTCCCTTCGAGAATGATAACCCTCTGTTATACTTCACTATCTTAACTGTGAAAATTGTCTAATTTGCTCAAACATGCCGGAACAATGCCCACAGCGGACGGATTAACCACTAGGAATACTTATCGTGAAAAGACTTCAACGCTGTCATGACATTGGTGACCTACGTACCGTAGCACAGTCACGCATACCACGCGCTGTCTTCGATTTTATGGATGGTGCGGCCGAAGACGAAGTTAGCATGCAGGGAAATCGATCCAGCTTTGCACAGTATGATCTTCTCCCCGAAGTATTAACCGATGTTTCCAACGTAAACATGACAACTACGGTAATGGGGCAGACCATCCCATTTCCTTTAATTTTAGCCCCCACGGGATTGAGCCGTCTGTTCCATCATCAGGGTGAGAAGGCGGTAGCTACTGCAGCGGCTCGTGCCGGGCTCATATACTCCCTGTCATCAGGCTCCAGCGTCTCAATCGAAGAGATTGGCGCACTGACTGATGGGCCAAAATGGTTCCAAATTTATGTTTGGAAAGACCGTGCATTAGTGAGCGAGTTTATCTCCCGCGCCCGTGCGGCAAATTATCAAGCCCTATGTTTAACCGTTGATGTTCAGGTTTACGGCAATCGTCAGCGTGATTTATACAACGGAATGACCACGCCAATCCGTCTGAGCCGTAAATTAGCCTTCGACCTAGCATCCCATCCCCGGTGGTGGTTTAATCTGATTACGAAGGGCCAACCGCAACTAGCAAACGTTAAAGATAAAATGGGTGACAACATTACAGACCTCAACTCTCAGGCAGCCTATATCAACAGACAGTTCGACCGATCCGTAACTTGGGATGATGCCTCCTGGATGATCCGAGAGTGGGGAGGCCCGTTTGCGATTAAAGGAATTTTAAGCCCTGCCGATGCATTGCGCGCTGTCGAGATCGGCGCAAATGGGATTGTGGTTTCGAATCACGGTGGAAGGCAGCTTGACCAAGCCGCGGCACCCGTTGATGTATTACCGGCTATCGTCGACGCAGTCGAAGGACGGGCAGACATCGTTGTTGATGGCGGTATTCGAAGGGGAACCGACATCATCAAGGCCCTTGCTCTTGGTGCAAAAGCCTGCATGACTGGTCGGCCATATTTGTACGGATTGGCAGCCGGCGGCGAAGCAGGGGTTTCTCGTGCACTTGATATATTCTCAGACGAGGTTGAACGCGACATGAGTCTATTGGGTGTGACCCGAACCGCCGATATTGGACCGCGGCATCTGAGGCACAAGAACGATGCCCCGCGTTATCCATCAAATTATTAAGTACCAACGTGCGCCAAGCTCGGTCCTTCGTAATGCCTCTTGACCTTATCACGAGTTAACACTTGGCTTAAATCAATCTAATGAGCAAAAGTACAACTCCCATTCACATTATCGGTGGTGGGCTTGCAGGATCAGAGGCAGCCTGGCAGATCTCCCAATCTGGTTTGCCAGTCGTGATCCATGAAATGCGCCCGGTTCAATCCACTGATGCCCACCAAACTAGTTATCTCGCTGAGTTAGTATGCTCAAATTCGTTTCGTTCCGATGACGCAATGAACAATGCGGTCGGTTTACTGCACGAGGAAATGCGCCGGTCGAATTCCCTAATTTTAGCCTGCGGAGATACCCATCAAGTACCGGCCGGCGGTGCACTCGCAGTCGATCGCGATGGTTTTGCAAAAGCGGTTGAAAGAACCCTTACCTTGGACCCCCTGGTCACCATTGAACGCAGTGAGGTAAAGGATATACCACCCGACACATGGGATTCAGTGATTATTGCAACTGGTCCGCTAACTGCGCCAACACTTGCAGACTCAATTAGCAACCTAACCGGCGAGGAACACCTGGCGTTCTTCGACGCGATCGCACCCATCATCTACAAAGAAACTGTTGATCTGTCGAAAGCCTGGTTTCAATCTCGTTACGACAAACCTGGTCCAGCAGGAGATACCGCAGCTTACATTAACTGCCCACTCGACGGCACCGAGTATGAGAAATTTGTAGGCGAGCTACTAGCCGCCGATAAGGTTGAGTTTCGAGAGTGGGAGAAGGACACACCCTATTTTGAATCGTGCCTGCCAATTGAAGTGATGGCAGCGCGTGGCCACGAAACTCTGCGCTTCGGACCGATGAAGCCAGTTGGCTTAACTAATGCGCATACAATGGAAAAACCGCATGCTGTGGTGCAATTGCGCCAAGACAATTCCCTCGGCACGCTCTACAACATGGTTGGATTTCAAACCAAATTGACTTTTAGTGAACAAAAACGGATCTTACGTATGATCCCTGGCCTACAAAATGCCGAATTTGCGCGTCTTGGCGGAATTCACCGCAATACCTTTCTAAATTCTCCAACTCTGCTAGACCCTCTACTAAGGCTAAAAACCGCCCCTCGACTGCGCTTTGCGGGACAGCTTACAGGTGTCGAGGGTTATGTGGAAAGCGCCGCGATCGGCTTATTAGCTGGACGCTTTGCTGCCCAGGAAAAGTTAGGCCAAGTGCCTCTTCCGCCCCCGAACACAACTGCCCTCGGATCACTCCTTAAGCATATTACTCGCCACGGCAACAGCTCTACATTCCAACCAATGAACGTAAATTTTGGTTTATTCCCACCGCTAATTCGCAAGGTGCCAAGAAAGCAGCGCAAACCAGTGATAAGCCAACGGGCACTAGCAGACCTCGACGGGTGGCTTGACGGCACAGGTTTAGCAGCTGAAAAAATAAGTCGTCCTATCTCCAACTCATCCCTAGTTTCGCTAAACGACGCAGAGAGCTTACGTTGAAGTTTGCGGCGTAAGGGTTGTAATCTGCGTTGGCGAGACGGTCCAGATAGAGCCGAGCTAACACACCCAAAGACAATGCAGCACGCGCTGCTCTGGGCGCCTCAAGTACTGACGCCCTAGCTATTCCAAGATGATCCATAGCCTGATCTGCAATTATTTTTACGGCACGAGTTAAAATGGAAGACGGCCCTAGACACCGTTCAGCTGAGCTAAAACCTAATTCAGAGAGAATACTTGTCGGAACACATAACTGGCGCGAAGCCGAACGAAATGGCAAAACACGGATAAGCCCTATAAAGCCCCAAGCCAATCCAATCTCACGCCCAGCCGCTTTGCTCGCCGCGTCATTAACATTGAGAGCAAATAAAGATAGTTCCATTAGGGAGGCGGAAGTTGCCTCTAGATACCGTTCCAACTCCTCAAGTGTCTTCAGAGGCCGGTCTGCTAAGTCAACCATTCGCGCATCAATTAACGACAAGAAATAATTTTGAACCGTCCAAATAGAAGGCCAACTTAGCGCCAATGCCTCAACAACCATATGCTTAGGCGGTTCACCTTCACAAAGTCCCTCAAATGCCTCACGCCACCATTTAAGACGAACCTGACCCAACATTGGCTGGGTCACCATTTCTCGTGTCCGCGCCAACTCGATATTAAGTGCATACAACGCCCACAGAGCAGAGCGTGACCGCGAGGGTGCAAATAAGCTACACAAATACCGGTCATGGTCATGCTTGCGCACCTGTTCTGCGCAATAAACGAGCGCCGCCTGCGAACGGTTGCCAACTACCTCGGGCAAAGTCATTGAAGTGCTATTAAAGCAGCTGCTACCCGTCTGTCCTCAGCGACGAGCACGTTGTAGGTTCGGCACGCGGCGCCTGTAGTCATCACATCGGCGCCGATCCCAGCCTTTCGCAAGCTTTCGCGCAAAACCGTATTCAATGTCGTAGAACGCTTTCCAGCACCAACCAAAACGACCTCAATCGCCGGGCGTTCTTCAATCAGGGGACGGAAGTCAGTCTCATTTAGAGCGTCCAAACCCCGCACTGGCCAAGCTTCAACGTGATTTGGAAAAAGTAAGATCGAACCCACCAACCGACGTTCGTTGATAACGAAACCTCCGCCACCGTAGGAGCGAACTAAAAGCCGGTCCGGTGATACCACGGGCGTAATATCCATAGCATGTCTAAACCGATGTTTCTAAGTCTATCGAACCGCTACCTTTTTGTGGACCTGATGGCCTAAGATTTAACAAAATTAGCGAAGGAGCCGCGATAAAAATTGACGAATACGTGCCCACTAAAACACCCCAGATCATTGCTAAACTAAAGTCGGCGATCACCGCACCACCCAAAATATAAAGCGCAAGTAATGCCAGCAAAGTCGTAATCGAAGTCATAAGGGTCCGTGACAAAGTGTCATTGATACTACGATCGAGTAAATCTCCTATAGGCAGTTTTTTATATTTCCTCAGATTCTCGCGAACTCGATCGTAGACCACCACAGTATCGTTTAGGGAATAACCGACAATCAGTAGGATAGCCGCTACGGTCGCAAGATTGAACTCGAGCCCTGTGATCGCAAACATGCCAATAGTTAAAATTACATCATGAAGTAAAGCTGCCACCGCACCCAGGCTAAACTGCCATTCGAATCGGAACCAAATATAGGCCATCATTGCCAGCAGAGCTGAAACTACCGCCTTAATTCCAGCAGCTATCAATTCACCTCCGACCTTCGGCCCAACAAATTCTGTACGCCGATAGTCAAGCCCGGTTCCAAAATCTTCTTCTAAACGCGATTTTACCAAGGAAACCGCTTCGAGCTGCGCTTTCTCACCGCCGTCCTGGCGCTCAACGCGAATTAAAATATCGTCCGGCGCACCAAATTCCTGTAGTGTCACTTCTCCTAACCCAAGCGTACTAAGGCTATCACGCATGGAGGCGACTTGAGCGACCTCCGGGGTTTTTACCTCAATTAAAATCCCCCCCCTAAAATCGATACCGTAGTTCAAGCCACGTACGACCAAAAGAATTATAGATAACGTAATAAGTGCTAGAGAGCTTACAAAAGCCACACGCCGCCATGACATGAATGGCAAATCAAAAGTGTCAGGTACAAAACGGAATCTACGCATGGTTTTTATATGGGCAAAGTTCGTGGTCGGACACGTTGCAGCCACAACACAATCAACATTCTCGTAAACATAATTGCGGTAAACAGCGACGTTGCGATGCCAATCCCAAGTGTGACCGCGAAACCACGCACTGGGCCAGAGCCAAACTGGAATAAAAGAACTGCCGCGATCAACGTCGTAACGTTGGCATCAATGATTGTCCGGAACGCCTGTCGGAAACCAATATCAACCGAAGAAAACGGCGTCCTACCATTTCGAACTTCCTCGCGTATGCGCTCAAAAATTAGCACGTTGGCATCCACCGCCATACCAATCGTAAGAACGATCCCGGCAATTCCCGGCAAGGTCAGCGTCGCCTGCAAAACGGAAAGCAAACCCACAATCAATGCCATATTAACCGTTAATGCAAGGACTGCTGCGACCCCAAACAGACCATAAGACATTATTATATAGGCGATAACGAGTGCCATCCCTACCACAGAGGCGATCTTCCCTGCTGCGATCGAGTCCGCCCCCAAACTCGGGCCCACTGTACGTTCCTCAAGTATCGTAAGTGGTGCTGGCAAAGCGCCAGCGCGAAGCAATAACGCTAAGTCCTGTGCCGACTGCACGGTAAACTGGCCCGATATTATACCGCTCCCACCAGGAATTGGCTCCCGGATCACTGGTGCACTAATGACCTCGCCATCAAGAACAATTGCAAATCGCTTGCCCACGTTTTCCTTCGTTAGGGTACCAAATTTTCGGGCTCCTACGTTATCAAAACGAAGTGAAACTACTGGTTGATTATCCTGAAAGGTAGGTTGCGCATCGAGCAAATTGTCTCCACTAACCGAAACCCGCCTACGAAGAATTATGGGCCTTGCTTCTGCTTGATCATCCAATCTATCTCTCATGTACAGTAATTCAGATCCGGGCGGTACGCGCCCACGGAGCGCGTCCTCAATTGGGGTTGCTTCATCCACCATTTTAAAATTCATCTTGGCAGTTTTGCCCAGAAGCCGCTTTACTCGTTCAGGATCATCAATACCCGGAAGTTGAACCAAAATACGGTCCTCTCCCTGGCGCTGGATAGTTGGCTCCCGGGTGCCAGTCTCATCAATCCGCCGACGCACTATCTCAATGGATTGACTGAGAACCGCTACCTTCCGTTCTTGCCGGGCAGCCGCGCTCACATCAATCGAGATTGAGCCATCTTGGTAAATTTTAACTTCAAGACTGGGATCTATTTCAACTAAAAGGGGACGCGTCGCCTCAGACTGAGTTACATCCCGCAGTTTCAGTTTCACCTGCTCGTCCGAACGCCCAAGGCCAGTATAACCAATTCCGGCACCGCGCAATACCACCCGCACCTCATCGACAAGTGTTTCAAGTTGCTCAGCCAGCACTGCGGCAACATCCACTTCAAGTAGCAGATGTGAGCCACCCTGTAGATCAAGTCCAAGATTTATTTGTTTATGAGGAAGCCAACTTGGCAAAGATTCGGCCGTTGTACGCGCCAAGAAATTAGGGACAGCATAAACACCGCCCAATAGAGCGACAATCAGCACCAGGGTAATTTTCCAGCGCTCGAATGTCAGCATTTCAGATTCTCACTCACGGAACTTGGATCGGAAATCAGTCACCGCCCTTGCGAGATACATCGCCACCACCCGAATCCTTGGTGCTACCTCGTGGGACTGGTTTGGACAATATACCGCCCTTGCGAGACACATCGCCACCATCCGAATCCTTGGCGCTACCTCGTGGGACTGGTTTGGAAGATAACTCGCTGATCGTGTGGCGGGCTGCCTTTACCCGCACCCCATTCGCAATTTCAAGGATGACGGCCTCATCCTCTATCTTCGCCACGGTGGCATGCAAACCACCTCCAGTAATCACTCTGTCCCCTCGCTGCAAGTTGGCAACCATATCACGGTGTGTTTTCATTTTTTTCTGTTGGGGTCGAATCAATAAAAAATAGAACACTACAAAAATTAACAACAAGGGCAGGATCTGCACAAAAAAGTCGCTGCCACCAGCGGCCCCACCTCCTTGCGCATAAGCACTGGCAATAAACATGCTGAATCAAACTCCCAAGCGAACAACGGAACGGAGCGACTATACCCATCGTCGGACGGTTTGCAAATCAAGGCAGCAGTTCCTCTCCAGGCGCGATTGACCAAAATCCGATGTATGTTACGGTCTCGCCCCGTCGACGCTCCTATTGGCTTTTGGCATGAATAACGATCAAGATTTTTCTAAATATATCGGGCGGATAGCCGACGCCCTGGAGCGCCTCGCTCCTGCTCTACCTGCAGCTCCCAACCTAAAAGACTCCGACGCATTCGTTTGGAATGCTGACCATAACCAGCTGAAACCGGCGACCAATATAAACCTGGTCCATTTAGCACTCCTGAAAGGGATAAGTCGAACCCGTGATACGCTGCTAAATAATACATTGCGCTTTGCCAAAGAACTCCCGGCCAACAACGCTCTCCTGTGGGGAGCCCGCGGCATGGGAAAG
This sequence comes from Alphaproteobacteria bacterium MarineAlpha9_Bin6, assembly GCA_002937585.1. Lineage (GTDB taxonomy): Bacteria > Pseudomonadota > Alphaproteobacteria > UBA7887 > UBA7887. The sequence continues at coordinate 14,210 of PTKE01000058.1, forward strand.
AGCTCTTTGGTTAAAGCAGTTCATGCACGAATAAACCAAGACGCGCCAAATGCATTAGCCTTAATTGAAATCCATAGAGAAGACATTTCGTCCTTGCCTTTGCTATTGGATCAGTTACGTCTACACGATCGTCGATTTCTATTATTTTGTGACGACTTGTCGTTCGACCAAGGTAACAGCGAGTATAAGTCCTTAAAGGCGGTGTTGGAGGGTGGCATAGAGGGACGACCCGAGAACGTGATTTTCTACGCTACCTCTAATCGCCGGCACATGATGCCTCGGGATATCATTGAAAACGATCAGTCGAACGAAATCAATCCATCAGATGCAGTGGACGAGAAGGTTTCGCTTTCGGATCGCTTCGGCCTTTGGCTGGGGTTTCACGCATGTGATCAAACCACTTATCTGGACATGATCCAAGGCTATGTCGAGCATTACCACCTGAACATAGATGCTCAGACTCTAAGAGCCGAAGCGATCGAATGGTCTGTAACCCGAGGCGGGCGCTCTGGCCGAGTGGCATGGCAATATATTCAGGATTTAGCTGGCCGACTTGGAAAAAAGTTAATAACCTGAGCCGATAGACTATTGCCAACTAAGATAGGCATACGGATCAACGGCTTCGTCACCTCGGCGCAACTCGAAATGAGTCTGTGGTTTATCCACATTGCCACTTTGCCCCACCCGCGCAATCACCTCGCCGCGAGCTACGACAGCACCACGCTCGACCAAAAGCTCGCTATTGTGGGCATATGCAGTCACCCAACCGCCGTCATGACGTACCAATAACATATTTCCATATCCACGCAGTTCGTTGCCAACATAAGCCACGATCCCGTTCTCCGCAGCACGAACCGGACTTCCAAATGGAGCCGAAATATTTATCCCGTCGTTTCGTCGGTTTCCTGGTTTTGGGCCAAACTTGGAGACCAACTTCCCCCGCACTGGCCACAAGAATTTGGTCCCGGCGCGCAACGGTGGTTTGCTCAGTGCAACAACTTTATTAGCAGGCAACGCTGGCGGAGAAACTACCAAACTTACAGAATCGTTCTTAGTTCCCGAATCGAATGAGTCAGCGTCTAGTTGCTCAGACGACGAAGGTGTATTAACCAAACAAGATGACATCATGGTCGGCCTTGGCAAGCGAATCCGTTGGCCGATTTTTATTAAATACGGAGATGATATCTCGTTGAGTACAACCAGGGTTCTTAGCTTTACTCCATGGCAAAGGGCGATTCGATAAGCAGTATCACCTTTTTTTACTACATAAACGGATTTGTATGACCGCGCTTCCAAAGTCGCATCCGAGGGCGCCGTGTGCACCCAGACCGGCGCGGG
>PTKE01000059.1 GCA_002937585.1 Alphaproteobacteria bacterium MarineAlpha9_Bin6
GGTATGGTATCGAGAACAGTAATGCCACGAGTACCACCAGAATCCGGATCATATCGCCCTGGAAATAATCCGACAGCATTTCGCCAGGGGTTACATATCCAAACCTTTTGCCAAGCATCCATTGTCTTTTTAAAAACATGACGCCGGTAAAGGGAATGGTGATCGCATAAAAGGATGCATAAGCGTACTGGAAGCCATCTCGATAGATTAACCCCGGATGCCCCATGAAAGTCCATCCGGAGAAAGAGGTAGCTGTGGCCGCCAGTACAAAAACCCAAATCGATAATCTGCGGCCCGCTATGAAGTAGTCTGAAGCTGTCTTCGCCGCCATGGCGCTTCGGACACCCCAGAATATACAGTACGCCCAATAGAGGGCGACGAATACGAACAACCAGACAATTTTCGCTTCCATGCGCCGTTTCCGCCAGTTCTTTAAGGCTCCGACTGATCGAATGATGCGCATGGCCCTCGGAGGTGCGCGCTCAGTCGGCGGCCGATTTTTTGGCCACTAGTTTTCTCAGTTTAGCCTATGACTATAGGAGCGGCAAGCCGGCGGCCTGACTCGTAGGGCAAATGATGCTTAATTGGCACGAATAATAGAAAATAAAGTAACAAATAATGCTGAAACCGGCATTTATGGGCCGAGGTCAATTTCGACTGCGGAAAGACGTCGTCGTGTCATGGGCTACTTAATTACCTTGTTGCGTAGCCAAAAATTGGAGGAAATGGTGGGCCCGGCAGGACTCGAACCTGCGACATCACCGTTATGAGCGGCGCGTTCTAACCAGCTGAACTACGGGCCCGGAGCATAGATCAAAAATAGGAACGAAGATGTGGCGTTAATACCAAAGAAGCGACTTTCTTCTCAAAGCGATATTCACGGCTCTTTCAACTCGGATTTATGACGAGGTTTACCGACTCATGTGTCGAGAAAGCTTCTTAGCTTGCGTGAACGAGATGGGTGTTTGAGCTTTCGCAAAGCCTTAGCTTCAATTTGGCGGATGCGTTCGCGTGTAACCGAGAACTGCTGGCCGACCTCCTCGAGCGTGTGGTCCGTGTTCATTCCGATCCCAAACCGCATACGTAAAACCCGTTCCTCGCGCGGCGTAAGGGACGCTAGCACTCGTGTCGTAGTTTCACGTAGGTTTGAATGAACAGCTGCGTCGAGAGGGATAACCGCATTTTTGTCCTCAATAAAGTCGCCGAGGTGGCTATCCTCCTCATCACCGATAGGTGTTTCTAGGCTGATTGGTTCCTTGGCTATTTTGAGGACCTTGCGAACTTTTTCAAGTGGCATGCTTAGCTTTATTGCCAGTTCGTCTGGAGTTGGTTCGCGCCCAATTTCATGCAACATCTGCCGTGAGGTCCGGACCAGTTTATTGATGGTTTCGATCATATGAACAGGGATTCTGATTGTTCTCGCCTGATCAGCGATAGACCTTGTTATAGCTTGCCGAATCCACCACGTTGCGTAAGTGGAGAATTTATAGCCACGGCGGTACTCGAATTTGTCTACTGCCTTCATTAATCCGATATTGCCTTCCTGAATAAGGTCAAGAAATTGAAGGCCACGGTTCGTATATTTCTTCGCAATAGAGATAACCAATCGCAAGTTGGCCTCAATCATCTCTTTTTTTGCTCGTCCAGCTTCTCTCTCCCCTTTTTGCACTGCAGAGACGATATGGCGAAATTCTGAAACATCCAGGCTCGAAATCATCGCGATTTCAGCGATGCCATAACGTATTTCTTTGATCTCCTCGCGACGAGCTTTAACAAAATCCTTCCAGCCCTTCTCTTTAAGTCGGCTAATCCGGCGTGACCAATTCGTTTCTAGCTCGCTACCCATATAGTGCTTAAGAAAATTTTCGCGTGTAATCTTATGCTTTGAAGCCAGACGAAAAAGTTTTCCTTCTAACGTTACGAGACGACGATTTAGGCCGTAGAGCTGATCTACTAACTCCTCAATCCGAAAATTGTTCAACTCAACACCGCTCATTAATTCAGCCACCTCACTCTTTAGCTTGGTGTAGTTGATCGCGGTTCTAGGATTTAGTGCCTTCCTAACTTGCGCGTTTTCCAGTCTTTGTTCTTGAATTCGCTCTACCTTTTTTGAAATCTTGGCAACGGTGCCAAATGTTTTCAGAACCTCAGGGCGTAGCACTTCCTCCATCGTGGAGAGTGGCACATTGCCTACATCTGAATCCGAATCTGAATCTGAATCTGAATTTGAATCTCCTTCAACTCCACCTTCGTTGTTAGGTTGACTCACCGCCCCTCCGTTCGAAACGCCGCTTTGCGCTTCGTTAACGTTGGTGGCGGTGGCGCCATAAGTTGCATCAAGATCAATAGCCTCGCGCAGCAACATTTGTTCCGCGTTAAGTGCTTCGTGCCAGGCGCTGACAACTTGGAGGGTGATAGGGCTTTCGCAAACCGACCCAATCATCATATCTCGACCAGCTTCAATACGTTTTGCGATTGCTATCTCGCCTTCGCGAGACAAGAGTTCCACGCTGCCCATTTCACGCAAATACATGCGTACGGGGTCGTCAGTGCGGCCGAGCTCCTCCTCTGCTTTGTTGGTACTAACAGCAACTTGACTTCCGTTAGTGCCTGAGGAGCTGTCGTCACTTTCTTCCTCAACGACATTGATTCCCATTTCGGAAATCATTGCCATAATATCCTCAATCTGCTCGGAAGAATTTTTGTCTTGCGGCAGGGCTGCGTTCAACTCATCGTAGGTGATGTACCCACGTTCATTGCCGCGTTCAATAAGTTGTTTTACGGCTTCTCCAGCCGTATCAACTAGTGGTACATCGCTCGACCCTCGGCGAGTGTTTTCCGACGTCGCTATCACTTCTTGTTTTGACATCAGCTTTTAAGACCTGTGTCGTTATTAATGTGCAAACTTTGGAGCCGAGGCCTTACGGCCTCCTGCTTAAATTTAAGCGGACCTCCCTATTTGCCGCTGGAGGCCATAATGTCAATGCCTTTAGATGTCACAACCCGCTAGTCCCTGCGAACCCCTATTAAATTTAAGATCGGTTGTGGGTTATTCTAAGCTGAGTTTCAGCAAGGATCTGGAGTTTCGCTCTGGTTGCAGTGAATGGCAAGTGTTTCACGCCATGCAAATAAGGCCTCATTCCTATCAGTTTCTGGTCGCACCGAAGGTTCGATCATGGTTTGGTTCCATTCGGTACGATCAAACAGTTTAGCTATAACCTCTCCGTGTCCCCGTTCGGCCAAGTGTGTCCTTGCAGCTTGGTAATCTATCTGGGACTCACTAGTCGAAATTTCTAGTAGGGCCGTCCTAAGTTGTTCAAGTTGAACATTTCGAATTTCGATGCGGGAGAAGTCTTCACGCACCTCCGCGAGTAACTCTGGGTGTCCAAGAAGGATTGCTACTAACACCCTCTCCCGATGGTTAGGGTCACCGGATCTATCGTGACCTCTGGCATGGGCACGAAGTCCTATTGCTTGAAAGGTCTTGCGCTTATTTCTCGCGCCACTTGAGGTTGACCTTTGTGATAACGCAAACCGGTCTCCGAACTTCTTCTTGAAGTCTGCAAAATAGCCCTCGCGAATCGTCCGGTCAGTGATTTGTGTCGTTAATTGGTTAAGTCTTTGTCGGAGTGCGGCTCGCCGTTCCGGCGTATCAAGAGGGTGGACTTCAATTTCCCATGACCATAAAAAGTCTATCAAGGAAACGGGACTTCCGAGCGCGCGAGCCAAGTCTTTAGAAGACCCGTTTGCCAACAGGCTATCAGGATCTTGACCCACAGGTAGAAACGCGAATCGCAGCGAAAGTCCGGCGCCCAGCTGCGGTAGAGCTCTCTCTGCAGCGCGTCTTGCAGCGTGCTGTCCGGCTTCGTCGCCGTCGAAACACAGCAAGGGTTCAGGCGCTAAACGCCAAAGCTGCTTGATTTGGTGTTCAGTCAGTGCGGTTCCAAGGGGTGCAACCGAATTGTGAAAGCCAGCGCGGTGAAGCGCAATTACATCCATGTAGCCTTCTGCTACGATAAGAGAGTTTTGTTGGAGTGCGGGGCCACGTGCGTCCGCGACGTTGTAGAGTGCGTGACCTTTCCGGAAGAGCTCGGTCTCTGGTGAATTGATATATTTAGCTTTGGATTCACCGATAGAGCGGCCACCAAAAGCGATTACCCTTCCACGGGCGTCAGTGATTGGAAACATTATTCTACCGCGAAAAAAATCGTATGCGGATCGGCCATCTTCCGATTGGCGAATTAAGCCTGAAGCCAATGACAGTTTGTCCTCTACGCGTTTGTTGCGTAGGAATTCCAGTAAAGGATTGCCTCTGTCTGGCGCAAAACCCAGCCGGAAGTGTCGTGAAGTCTCATTGTCAAGGCCACGTTCTGCCAGGTAGGTCCGGGCGGATTTTCCAACCTGGTTATTCAGGCAGCGTTCGAACCAACTGCTGGCTACTTCGTTAAGCTCGTAGAGAGTTCTGACCAGTTCGGCTTTGGCGTGCTCCTCTTGTGACCGGGCAGGGATCGCTAAACCACATTCAGTTGCTAAACGCTCCACAGCCTCAATGAAGTTAAGGCCTTCGGTACGCATGACGAATCCGAATATGTCGCCATGCGCGCCACATCCGAAGCAATGGAAAAAGCCCTTGTCCTCGTTGATAGTGAAAGAGGGAGTTTTTTCGTTATGAAAAGGGCAAAGGCCTTTAAATTCATTGCCTTGGCGAGTTAACCGCACGTGCCGAGCCGCGATCTCGTTGAGCGCCAAGTGGGCACGAATGTCATCCAGGAACTGAGGCAAAAAAGCCATTTATCGGGCGCTAGTCAAATATTCCTTCACCATGTTACCGACCTTGGAAAAATCCATCTGTCCAGAATAAGCTGCCTTGAGGGCGGCCATTGTCCGGCCCATATCCTTAATACAGCTCGAGCCAAGTTTCTCGATAACACCGCGGACTGCATTGGCAATCTCATCTTCGTCAAGTTGGCGCGGCAAATAGTTTTCAATAATGACAATCTCAGCCGCTTCGCGTTCAGCTAGGTCGAGTCGCCCACCCGATTCGTAGGCATCGATCGATTCTCGTCGCTGTTTTACCATTTTGGGTAGCATTTTTTTGAGTATTCGATCGTCGCTCTCTTTGTTGCTGGTCGCGCCGCCTTCAATACGTGCCGCTATGTCGCGGTCCTTAAGAGCAGCGAGGATCAGCCGTAAAGTCGAAACACGGCAAGAATCTTTAGATTTCATTGCCGACTTCAGATCGTCGGCAAGTTGTTCACGCAGCATGACAGGTCACTCACTTTTTAGTCGGATAGTTGAATCTGGAAGCCATAGCCTTTTTTCGGGCGAATACCCGCCCCCGCGTGCTAAGCACCGCCTTACTAAATCCCAAGTACAAGCGTGTACGCGATATTGTGCCTAAATAGTACAGATTCAACGAAGTGGCGAGATGCAATCTTTTGTTTTTTTCTAACCATCTGAAATATATACTATAAAGTTAGAACCGAGAACCTTGACTGGCCTTGGTTGGGTGCGTAGGTTGCCGCGGAATTAGAAACACTGCCGCTTGCCACGCATTTAGCCCGGCTGCGCGGAGATTAGCCGCCCGGATGATCGACTCAGCCTTGCTTGCCCCTCCAATGGTAAGCCCGACCGCGAGCGCGGTTCTGGTGCTTGCCGATGGAACCATATTTCAAGGGCAGGGTGTGGGCGCGGTTGGAACGGCTGTTGGCGAGGTTTGTTTTAACACTTCCATCACCGGGTATCAGGAGATACTGACCGACCCTTCCTACGCCGGACAAATCATTGCCTTTACTTTCCCTCACATTGGAAATGTTGGTGCTAACGACGAGGACATCGAATCCGTAAAGCCATCGGTACGAGGGTTGTTGCTGCGTGCTGATATCACGTCGCCCTCGAATTTTCGCTCCGGCAATCACTTCAATCATTGGTTAAAAATCCACGAATTAATTGGCATCGCCGGAATTGATGTACGTGCTCTTACGATCCGGATCCGCAAAGGTGGCGCCCCGAGTGGAGTTATTGCTCATGATCCAAAAGGAGATTTTGATCTTTCGGAATTGCTTGCTAAAGCCGATCGATGGGATGGCCTTGAAGGCATGGATCTCGCCAAAGCGGTAACTTGCGCTGAGGCCTATGAATGGTCCGAGACACGCTGGGAATTAAGGGGCGGCTATGGAGAGCTTCAAGGCGCAAAGCATCACGTGGTTGCAGTTGATTACGGCGCCAAGCGTAATATTCTAAGATGTTTGGCGAGTGTAGGATGTTCAGTGACGGTAGTTCCTGCATATGCCAGTGCCAAGGAAATTCTAGACCACAACCCCGATGGGATCTTTCTTTCAAACGGACCTGGAGATCCGGCTGCAACCGGTGTTTACGCTGTGCCAGTGCTCCGGGAACTTTTAAAAACTGGTCTGCCCATGTTCGGCATCTGCTTGGGTCATCAAATTCTTGCGCTTAGCCTGGGTGCCCGAACAAAAAAAATGCACCAAGGGCATCGGGGCGCCAACCATCCAGTGAAACACATAGACACGGGTAGGGTTGAGATCACCAGCCACAACCATGGATTTGTGGTTCTTGGAGACAGCCTACCTCAAGGTGTCACGGCCAGCCATCTATCGCTGTTTGATCAGACGCTGGAGGGGATTGTCGTCGAAGGAAGACCAATTTTTTCCGTACAATATCACCCAGAGGCTTCTCCTGGGCCTCAGGACAGTTATTACCTTTTTAAAAAGTTTGCGGCATTAATGGACGGCGCATGACCAATACAACCTCTATTTTAATCGCGTTCGTATGGTGCTGGGTCCAAGCAGTGTGTTGGTAAACAATGCCTAAGCGAATTGATATTAGTAGTGTGCTCATCATTGGCGCCGGACCGATCGTGATTGGTCAAGCATGTGAGTTTGATTATTCCGGGGTTCAGGCTTGTAAAGCTTTGCGTGAAGAGGGTTACCGCGTCATTTTGGTTAACTCCAACCCCGCGACAATTATGACTGATCCAAATATCGCCGATGCTACTTACATTGAGCCGATAACGCCGGATTTTGTCGCCAAAATTATTTCCAAGGAGCAGCCCGATGCGCTGCTGCCCACTATGGGTGGGCAGACTGGCCTGAACGTCGGATTTGCGCTAGCTGAAAAAGGTGTTCTATCCGATCACGGCGTAGAGATGATAGGCGCTAGCCACGATGCCATTGCTAAAGCTGAGGATCGAGAGTTGTTCAAACAAGCGATGGCTAGGATTGGGCTTGATATGCCGCGCGGCGCCATTGTCCGCGAGGCTAGCGATATTCAAGCAACGCTACAACATGTTGGTTTGCCGGCGATTATTCGTCCGTCTTTTACACTAGGCGGGGAGGGAGGCGGTGTTGCCTATAATCACGAGGAGTTTGAGGTGATTGTCGCAAATGGCCTGGATGTCTCGCCGACGGGGGAGGTGTTGGTCGAAGAATCTGTTATAGGCTGGAAGGAGTACGAGATGGAGGTGATGCGTGATTGTGCGGATAATTGCATCATCGTTTGCTCCATCGAGAATGTTGATCCAATGGGTGTACACACTGGAGATAGTGTAACGGTTGCGCCAGCCCTGACATTGACGGACAAAGAATATCAGATAATGCGTAACGCCTCGATCGCAGTGTTGCGCGAGATCGGCGTCGAGACGGGAGGGTCCAATGTGCAATTTGCGGTAAACCAGGAAAGTGGACGTCTAGTTGTAATAGAAATGAACCCGCGGGTATCGCGGTCGTCTGCGCTGGCTTCAAAGGCAACGGGATTCCCTATTGCGAGGGTCGCTGCAAAACTCGCGGTCGGCTACACGCTCGACGAAATAGATAACGATATTACGGGTACTACTCCGGCTTCGTTTGAACCCACTATCGATTATATTGTCACCAAAATTCCTAGGTTTACATTTGAAAAATTCACCGGCACAGAACCGGTGCTTACAACTGCGATGAAGTCTGTTGGCGAAGCGATGTCGATCGGCACGACTTTCCCCGAATCATTGCAAAAGGCACTGCGTTCTATGGAGACTGGGTTGACTGGTCTCGACCCGGTCAAGATACCCGAATACGATGAGAGCGGCGACTCCAACGCCATATTGACTGCACTTGCGCGCCCTACTCCGGACCGGCTGTTGTTGATCGCGATGGCATTCCGCGCTGGCATCGACTTAGAAGAGATTCGTCAGACGACCCGCTACGACCCCTGGTTCCTCGAGCAAATTCGGGAAATTGTTGCGGTGGAGGCTACAGTACAAGCTAATGGGCTGCCTCGTGACAGTGTGGGTTGGCGAACGCTTAAGGCCTTGGGCTTTGCAGATGCGCGTCTCTCGACACTGACTGGGATTGATGTGTCCGATGTCACTGCCGAGCGACAGAGTCACGGTGTTCACGCCGTCTACAGGCGGGTCGATACTTGTGCCGCAGAATTCGCGGCGCAGACTTCTTATATGTACTCTACGTATGAAACACCGTTCCCCAGCAGCTTGCCGGTTTGTGAGTCTGAGCCAAGCAATCGAAAGAAAATTATTATATTGGGTAGTGGTCCAAATCGGATTGGGCAGGGAATCGAATTCGACTATTGCTGTGTGCATGCAGCATACGGTCTTCGTGAGGCTGGTTATGAGACCATCATGATCAATTGCAATCCCGAAACTGTCTCGACCGATTACGATACTTCGGACCGTCTTTATTTTGAGCCGCTGACTGATGAGGATGTAATAGGGATCGCGCGCGCCGAGGCGGTTCGCGGCAAACTTGTTGGTATCGTCGTCCAGTTTGGGGGCCAGACCCCCTTAAAGCTTGCCCGAGCACTTCAGGCCGCTGGGTTGCCTATCATTGGCACCTCGCCTGAGGCAATAGATTTGGCTGAGGACCGCGAGCGCTTTAAAAATGTGTTGCGGGACCTTAGATTGCAGCAGCCGGCCAACGGCACATGCCGTACCATTGAGCAGGCATTGGAGATCGCGGACCGCATTGGTTACCCTGTTCTGGTTCGTCCGTCATACGTGCTTGGTGGGCGCGCAATGCAAATTGTGTATGAAAGCCAGGCACTTATAGGTTACGTCAGAGAGGCATTGCGAATGTCGGGCGATGCACCAGTGCTTATCGATCGGTTCCTCGTTGATGCGATTGAGGTGGATGTAGATGCCCTATCTGACGGCACCGACGTCTACATCGCGGGCATCATGGAGCATATTGAGGAGGCTGGCATTCATTCTGGAGATTCAGCGTGCTCCTTGCCGCCCCATTCGTTGAGTTCAGAAATTATCGCAGAGTTGCATTCTCAAACAGATGCGTTGGCGCGAGCACTTAAAGTTGTAGGCTTGATGAACATTCAGTTTGCGGTGAAGGACCATGGCGAAGGGCATAACATTTATATTTTAGAAGTTAACCCAAGGGCGAGTCGCACAGTCCCCTTTGTTTCTAAGACATCTGGTGTACCTATAGCAAAAATAGCGGCGCGAATTATGGTCGGAGAAAAATTAAGCAATTTTGGACTTAAGGATCTTACTTTGCACCATGTTGCGGTAAAAGAATCAGTGTTCCCATTTTCCCGGTTTCCCGGCGTCGATGTTTTGTTGGGGCCAGAAATGAAGTCCACTGGTGAGGTGATGGGTCTTGATACAGATTTTGCACGTGCTTTTGCCAAATCGCAACTTGCTAGTGGAAGCTGTCTTCCCAGTACGGGCTCAGTTTTTGTTTCGGTGCGCGACAATGACAAGCCGGCCATTATTGGCCTTTGCGTCGAACTTATTGGCATGGAGTTTGAAATTGTGGCCACTCGTGGCACAGCTGCCGCACTTGCGGCGGCGGGCGTCTCAGTGCGCACAATCAACAAAGTACGTGAAGGCCGGCCGCATTTGGTTGATGCGATCACCGATGGAGAGGTGGACCTCATCTTCAATACAAGTGAGGGGGCACAGACAATTGCCGATAGCTTTAGCTTGAGACACGCAGCTCTGATTAACGGTGTACCCTACTTCACAACTGTCGCTGGCAGCCGCGCAGCGGTCAGCGGAATTGCAGCGTTGCGCCGGGGCACCCTTGAAGTAGCAACTCTTCAATCCTACACTTGATATTGGTCAATCAGAAGGGACATGCCTGGGTGAGGCGCGTTCGAGGTGTCTCGCGAGCTAGAATGTGTTGAGATGGAAAGAATTCCTATGACAGCCGAAGGGTATGAGCGTCTTGAAACTGAGCTGAAACGGCTGAAGACAGTTGAGCGGCCAGATGTCATTAAGTCGATAAGCGCGGCTCGTGAACATGGCGACCTATCTGAAAACGCTGAATATGATGCGGCACGGGAGCGTCAAAGTTTCATCGAGGGGCGGGTTCGTGAACTTGAAGATAAATTGAGTCGTGCCGAGGTCATTGATGTAAGCAAACTGTCAGGCAAAGAGATTAAGTTTGGTGCCACTGTGACCTTGGCTGACGAGGAAACAGATGAGAAAAAAACCTATCAATTAGTTGGCGCTGACGAAGCTGATGTCAACAATGGCCGACTTTCGATTACATCCCCGGTGGCGCGAGCGTTAATAGGTCGTGGGATTGGAGAGTTGGTACACGTAGAAACTCCGAGTGGAGGCCGTTCCTACGAAGTTATAAAGATAAATTATCGTTGAAGACAGGACCGTGGGCGCAAAATTCACGCCAACTGATTGAACCCTAACAAAATGACACCCGCCAAAAAAAGCGTGTGGGTGCTTGCCGACCAGCATATCGGCAATTTGAACCAATGTGTTGGCGTGGCGGAGGCGTTGGGGTTACCCTATCAAACCAAGCGCATAGCTTATAACCGTTGGGCTCGTCTCCCTAATTTGATTTTAGGACCGACGCTCGCACACTTGTCCGGCGATGGGGCGTCTCCGATATCAGCGCCTTGGCCCGATATTGTCATTGCGGCTGGCCGACGGACGGCGCCGGTAGCGCGCGCGATCAAACGTTTTTCGGGGGGACACACGTTTTTGGTTCAAACTATGTGGCCTGGACTGCCGACCGCCGACTTGGATTTAATCGCGGCCCCGTTCCATGATCGACTCAACGAACATACCAACCTGATCCGTACGATCGGGGCCCCACACAATGTCACGCAAAAACGACTAAACGCTGCAGCTAAGGTTTGGGTTCAGCGTCTTGGTGGTGTTCCAAGGCCCCGCATCGCGTTGTTGGTTGGTGGCAATACTCGTCACCATAGGTTCACGTCGACTCTAGCAGGAAAGTTAGGACGGCAAACCTCTGACTTAGTGCGCAAGTGGGGTGGTGGATTGATGGTATCTACGAGCCGCCGAACTGAGTCGGTTGCTCGGAATGCGTTGTTAGAGAGTCTTGAAGACGGGACGGAAATCTATATTTGGCGCGACGAATGTGGAGACAACCCCTATCTTGCTTATTTGGCCTTAAGCGACTCCGTGGTAGTAACTGGTGACTCTACCTCAATGTGTACCGAGGCGTGTGCGACAGGTCGCCCGGTCTATATTTTTGCTCCCGCTGAATCTACCGGGGCGAAACACCGGCGTTTGCATAGGATGCTATATGAGTATGGCAGTGCGCGACCGCTGTCGGCGGCACTCAATAGTAAAAGTCTGACCGGTTGGAGCTATGAGCCAATCAACGATGCCGCTAAAATTGCTCGCGAAATTGGTCGCCGAATAGGCTTATAAGTTGAACCTGTATTTTGGATAATCGCTGAGACAAATTTCGGATTTTCATGTCACTTGCCATTTCGACTTTCAGCAACAAAAGAGGGGGTGACTGCCTCTTTAAAGCGCTGGGCCATCCGTTGGTGGTGCCGCGATTGCGCGTCCTCCTCTCTGACCTTGAGCGCACGGGTCCGGTGGCTATTTATGATCCGCACAATGCCGCCACGACCCTAGCGGCTTTGTACGCGACAGGTCTTATTAAGATCAGTGATGTTTATGTCCAAAAAATAGAGGATCTAAATCGTACGATTTTTGGACAACGGACCCAGCCAGTCTCCGCACTATCGGGAACACGGGCAAAAACTTTATTCGTTGTGGCATACGATGCTGATAGCTTGATCCATCAAATTCAGCATTTGCTGCCCCAAGGAGTAAAGTGTGTCACTTTGGATGCAGCTCGTCTTCCCGATGAAATGTTGACCAGCCGTAACCATTATCTGACCTCTCTCAATTTTGCTACAAACTTTGTTTTTTTCCGAGACGCAGACGGGTTTCACACTCGTTTGATGTCGGCTAATTATTGGCACCGATATGGTGCGCGTGGTGTCAAATTGTGGCTGCAATTGTTCGACGAGGCTGGGCATGAATTGGCTTCATGGAAAGACTTACTGCCTGACAGCGGTGCGGGTTTTACAATCGATAGTCAACAAGTGCGCTCCCGGTATGATACAGGACCATTTGTTGGGCAGTTATATATCCATGCCGTCAACGTCAGGGGACACGACGTTGTCAAGTACGCCCTAGATATATACGGCGATGACACTGGCACCCTATCGTGTACTCATGATGCAAATGCTTGGCCCTCGGATCTATATGCCGGTTTGCCGGCTCCGGCGCCGGGCGAGCGTGTGACGTTGTGGGTCCAGAATAGTCACCCGACGGAGATCCCTCCTAACTCCATCGGGCTGAACCGGATGGGCAGTCAGGAAGTGGGCTGGCTCGGAAAGGGAATTGCACCGTTTGGTAGTTACGCGCTCGATGTAAGTACACTGCTGCCGGAGCTAGCCTGGCCTGAACAGATTGAGATTCGGGCAGGGAAATATATGGTGCGCCCTCGGTACGAGATAGACACGAGGGTTAATCGGCGGATCGCGCATGTCAATGTCGAGCGCACTGATCTCGTGCCGGACAAGAGGCTCGCTGAGCTTGGAAACCTGGTTGGTAAGGGGCATATACTGCCGGCTCCACTACTGCCCACGGAACGTTACGAGACAATTGTATTGCCGACACCTATGTCCACAGGACAGCTTGAATTGGCAATCAAGTTATTGATTTTTGATTCGGAAGGGCAGGAGATTTATGCGCAGCGGCTTGGACGTCTTCCTCGGGATCACGCGGTTGCGTTGTCGATGAATGAGCTGTTGGGGGAGGTTGGCACGGGAGTCGTAGGTGCCTGTGGCCACGTGGAATTAATATATGACTTTAATGATGGGAGTGAAGCTGACGGTTGGTTGCACGCTCTGTTTCGTTATAGGGACCTAAAATCTGGTCATGCAGCCGAGACCAGCTTTGGGTCGCATATGTTTAATTTACCTGTAACATTTCGTAATGAACCGCAGTCATATGGTGGTCCGCCACCGGGCCTAAGTACGAGACTCTATCTGCGACTCGGTGTAACACCGCTCGATACCATATGTTATTTGATTTACCCCGCCTCAATACCGTGGCGTGCTCACTCCGATACTGCATTGACCTTAATCGACTCGACTGGCATCGAGATTGCTGCGCAAAATATACAAATACCTTGTGGGGGTTCGCGTTTGATTTGCATAAGCGAATTATTTAATGCTGATTTGCGCGCTCGTGCCGGAGTTAGTGGCTATATTCAGGTGCGGGATTTGGGCTGCCGTCTATTTGGTTATCATGGTTTGACCAACGGGCAGGGCGCATTTTCCCTAGATCACATGTTCGGATTTTAACCCTTCACTTAAGCTAAATATGTTCTGTGACTATTGTTACGCTGATTTCCTTGGAAGATGGATTGTTAGTTTACTAAAAGCCTCAGTTGGGCGGTCGAATGTTTGGTTAAATTCAATAAGGCTTAGTTAGGGTCGTTCTTATCTGCTAAGGTCTGCCGGGTTGGTACGTTGTCGTATGCTTTACGCAATTGGTCTCGTTGAGTTTTGAATGCAACTAGCTCGGTTCCTTTGAGAAATAGTCCGGTCGGCAGCTTTACACCCAAGGGATTAACTTGTTTACCATTAACTAGTACTTCGTAGTGCAAATGAGGCCCGGTCGAGCGGCCCGTCGATCCTACGTAGCCAATTACTTGGCCTTGTTTGACTCTTTTTGCACGCTGTATGTCCTTGGCATACGCGCTAAGGTGTGCGTATGCGGTCTGGTATTGAGCGCTGTGGCGGATCCGAATATACTTCCCGTACGCTCCGTTTCGACTGGCGCGTTCCACTGTTCCATCGCCCGCGGCGAAAACAGGGGTTCTCCTGCGTGCGCCGAAATCGACGCCGCGGTGCATTTTTGAGTAACCTAGGGTTGGGTGTCTGCGTTTTCCATAGCTCGAAGTGAGTCGGGCCCCGTCGATCGGTGTGCGCATCAGCGCCTTTCGTACACTTTGGCCCTGTTCGTCGAAATAATCGGTGAAGCCGTCGTCGACGGTAAATCGATAAAATGCCAGCTTGGTGCCGCTTAGCGTCATTGAGGCGTAAAGAAGGGCACTTCCTTTAACCGTTTCTCCAGTCTCATCTGTATAAGTTTCGTACAGTGCTTCAAACCGGTCCCCTTTTCGGATGTCACGCTGAAAGTCTACGTCGTAGCTAAAGAGTCGAATCAGCTTGATCAAAATCTCAGGGGGTAGGCCCATGGCGACAGCGGTTTTGTACAGACTATTTTGGATGGTCCCAACGGCCCTTCGATTTTCTCGACGTATTGGGCGATATACGAGGCCCGAGACGAATGCACCGTCATGTAGCCGCGCTACACGCAACCTTTGCTCAGCGCTTAAATCGATTGCTAGCTCGGCGAGTCTGACAGTGCCGGGTTGTTCGTTGGGGTTGGTGACGAAGGCGAGGGCAATATTTTGTCCGGCCTTTAGTTTGCGTGGATCAACTAGTTTTTCCGCTGCGGTTATCGCCGCGTTTGCATCTATTCGAGGTGCGCCGGCGTCGAGCATTGTTTCAAATAATGTATCTCCTGGCTTCAAAGCAAGTTTCACCCTTACTGCATCTCGTAGGTCAACCAAGTCAGATTCCGCAGCATCGAAGCCATAAATCATTCTGGTTTGCGGATTGTAGGTACCAGTTGCTAGTGCAGAGTGGGCTGCTTCGATGTTGGCCACTAAGGTAATCGCGGCATCCAACGCGTCTGCCGGTGCTTTACGTGCTCGAAATTGTTTGCCATTCAACTCGACAACAATCGAGATATTTTTGTTGAGTCCGAGAACCATTCCGATAAGTCGGCGTTGGCCTCGATCAATATCGAGTTCAACCACAAGTTTTTGGCCCACTCGGATTAAGTTTGGGTTGTGAATCGGGTGCAAGCTTTGCACCGCGTGTCTTATGTCTTGGCCCGGGCTGCCTGCTTGTTTTAACAATCCGGACAGGGTGTCTCCTCGGTTCACATTAAGTAACTTCATTCGCCGGGTTGTGGGTATAGCCCGGACTATTTCCTCAGGTGCTGCAGTTTCTTTTGATGGGGGAGAAGTGTTCTGAGTTTTTGTGTTGTTTTTCGAGGACAAAGTAGTTTCAGTTT
>PTKE01000006.1 GCA_002937585.1 Alphaproteobacteria bacterium MarineAlpha9_Bin6
CAAATTTCGACCAATCAACTCGAGGAACATCATCTAGCCAAGCGTTGGCGTTTGGAGACAACAATGACGGCATGGAACTATTTATCAAAGGTAATCGCAGCATTCTCGCTGTAAATAATGAAGCCACCAACCTCTCTGTTATGTATGGCAACCACGAGTCGAACCTGCCGGAAAACGCTGACGATATTCGTAAAGGAAAAGCGGCAGTTGGTATCTCTATTATAGAAATCTCCCCACAAAATGGCCGCTGGTCCATTGTCAAAGATTCTGACTACAATCGACGGATTACGGCAGACCTGCCCATGAAAATGACCGGACCCGCGCGTGGGCACAAGCTCCTAAGGACAAATGCCGATCCGGAGGGAACAAATCCAATAGGGACATGGAGTAATTGTGGCAGTGGCCGCACACCTTGGGGCACCTATTTGGCCTGCGAAGAAAACTTTAATCATTACTTTTCCTCCAGTGATCCTTTGTACGAATTGACCAACGCCATGAAACGATATGGCATCGACATTGAGGACCGCGGCTACGATTGGGGGAAGTACGATGAGCGTTTTGATATCTCCAAGAATCCAAATGAACCCAACCGTTTCGGTTATATCGTTGAAGTCGATCCCTTAGACCCGTTATCAACACCAAAAAAACGATCAGCTCTAGGCCGATTCAAGCATGAAAATGCGGCAGTGGTTCTGAGTGGTAAAGGTCATGTCGTAGTTTATATGGGAGACGATGAACACGGCGAGTTTCTCTATCGATTTATAAGTAAAGAAAGATACCACCCCAGTGGGGATAACTCCGATCTTCTAGAAGAAGGGAGCCTATACGTAGCCAAGTTTCACGATGATATGAGCGGCGAATGGATGGAACTAGAGCCGCAAACCACAGGTATGATTTCTCAAGCAGAAATATGCATCTATACCCGCCAAGCCGCCTCAGCTGTTAAAGCAACAACTATGGACAGACCAGAGTGGATTGCGACAAATCCCAATAAAGTCGAGGCTTATTGCTGTCTGACAAACAATAAAAACCGTGGGAAAAAGCCGAACGCAGGTGGAGATGAAACCCCGGTTAATGGCCCAAACCCGCGTATAGACAATAAGTATGGTCAAATTGTTCGATGGACTCCCACTGATAAGGACCATACTAACTCTGGGTTTGCCTGGGACCTTTTTGTGCTTGCAGGAAACCCCACAGCGCATTCCGATTTATACGCGGGTTCTAAAAATATTAATCAGAACAATTTATTTAATTCACCAGATGGAATCACGGTCGATAATAACGGCTTGATGTGGATACGAACTGACGGCATATACAGCAATGAGGGTGATTTTGCAGGCATGGGAAACAATCAGATGTTGGTTGCTGACACAACCACCGGAGAAATAAAACGCTTTCTAGTTGGACCGATCGAATGTGAAATTACCGGGCTCGCGTGGAGCGCCGATAAAAAAACCTTGTTCCTCGGCATCCAGCATCCCGGCGACAAGGGCGGAGGACATTTCCCCGACGGAGGCAAAAATGTGCCGCGATCTTCAATTATTGCAATTAAACGAAATGACGGCCAGACAATCGGTTAATCAAGGAAAAAGAAACCTGGGAATTCCCTGAGAGTGTTAGCTCCCAATCCTTCAAGGCATTGTGAGAATCTTTCGAAGGACAGGAAGTAGATAACTTCGGAAATGTGCTGGGTTTTCCGACATTGGGAAATGTCCCAATTTTTTCATGATGGTGACTTCCGACCCAGAAATGGAGCGACCGGTGCGCTCGGTATCCTCGGGTGTGCAGGAAAAATCATATTCGCCAGTCAAAAGAAACATGGGACAACGATCCGTATCAATTTGCGCAGAACGGTCCCTATAGTCGCTGTCTTGTCGATAAAAATGAAGGTCGCCCTTAAATACACCAGGACCAGAGGAGAGATAACCCCACAACGTTTCCCAACGGTATTCATCTGGACTTTGTGGAGCTACCAATCCGGAAATTAACGCGGAACAAACTTCGCCTCCATGCACATCTGGACGATGCAACCACTCCGTGTCATACCAAGGCTCCTGATAGTCAGAAGCTTCCAAACCGATGACAGCGCGCAATTCTTCTGAATGATGCAAAGCCAGTTCTAACACAACTCTGCCACCCATAGAGCACCCCATTACGACGGGACGTTCGAGTCCAAGACCCCGGCAAAATGCTGTTATAGCCTCAACATAACCCTCTGTGGTGAGGCGGTACTCCTCCTCATGGTATCCTATAGGCGGCAAGCTTTTTCCGTGCCACGGCAAGTCAAACGCGATAACCCTAAAATTACGGGTTATATCGCCATCAGTCATGAGATGTCGGAATTGCCTACCATCCGCGCCAGCGGTATGCAAACAGACAAAGGGAATGCCGGTATTTTCGGCTAAAACACTTTCCTCATAATAAACCCGGTTATCCCGTCCCCCCAACTGCAAGTGTATATAACGGCCAACAATTGGCTCAATTTCAGCAGCATTTTTAGTCTGCATAATGTCAGCCCCCTATCATTGCGCGGGGTGCTGCCAACACCTCTTTTACATAGCGCAAGTTGGCCATTAGAGGATGTAAATCACCCTCTATGCTGGCCTGGCCAGTCTTTGCCATAGAGAAAATGTCATGCCAACCCGGCTCCGGAAAAGTTTCCCAGTGTTTCAACCACGCCTGGGTAGAAGCCTTTACAGCGAATGACCACGAGCGAAGCAGTGCTGGCCCACTCTGGATGTCTTCAATCCGACCTTCCTTGATCGTCACATAGTAAGGTCTGGAGTCGATCTTCATAAGAAACGTGGTGTTCAAAAATCGCCCCCGCCATACTAATTGCGGATTACCATTTACCAGACCCGGCAGTTGTTCAATACAATGAGTAATCACGTGGCTCATCTTATCCATCGAATTTGGGAATCAGACAGAAAGCCTGTCAAAACGAGCAAAAATAGGAACGATGTGGCTTTTGAAAATCATTATCTTTGATTCTCTGCGTCCGACTTAAGCACATTTTAGGTCACTTATATGGCCCACGGCACCAACTTGGTTTGGCACTCATTCTATACCTAAAGACATCAAAATGTTTGGAAGCATGTGTCCAAAATCTCTTATCCGCTCCGGCGAAAGATGATGTGTCGCACAAAAAGTGAGCAACATAGAAGATCATTTTTCTATTTATTAAAAAAGTCTCAAGACCATCCAACATCTTTGTCATACTGACATACAGAAGTTTTCAGACATCGATAAGAAAGCTTTTGGCCGCCGTAAATGCAGACCAAGTGCAACCTACACGTTAAAGGCAGAAAATTCATGTTGAGAGTCTTCCGATACGGCCTATGGGCCTTGCTTGCCGCCCTATGCATTGCGATAGCAGGTGCACTTTATGACCGGGAATCAAGTACAAATATCTTGGATGTCCCTGCTCAAAGCAGTCCGATCGGGGCACCTTTCCGATTAATCGATCATAATGGCGCTCTAATTACCGAACAGGCAATGGAAGGCCAGCCGGCAGCCGTGTTTTTCGGATTCACACATTGTCCCGAAATATGCCCAACGACGCTCTATGATCTCGCTAATTGGTTAGGTAGGCTAGGGGACGACGGCAGAAACCTTAAGGTGTTCTTCGTCAGCGTAGATCCTTTGCGCGACACTCCCCAAATAATGAAAGAGTATGTGGGCAAGTTCTCAAACAGGATTACAGGTATTACTGGGGATCCAGGTGAGATCGCTAAATTAACAAAAGCCTGGCATGTTTACACAAAACTCGTACCTCTTGAGGACGGAGAATATACGATGGACCATACGGCTTCGATTTTTCTTGTTAGTAAGGATGGCAGACTACAAGGCACCATCGGTTATCAGGACGAACCCGATGTCGCATTAAAAAAATTGCGCATTCTCGTTTCTTCCCAGTCTTCATGAACATCATCTTTAAGACAGTTCGACAGGGATATACGGGATACATAGAGCTAGATATGGTTTACGGCTATTATTTTAAACAATGCAAATACCAAACCAACATAAGAAATAAAGACCGTTGGATGCTGCGCTTTTCATCCGCTAGAGCGTAGACGCACAGTATAATGGTCATTAAACTTATGCACTCGATGCGCTAGCCAGGTACAGGACGAACCTTGTTCTTGGAAACTGGGATTTGTGCGGAAACTTCATCATGCCAGCTGGCGCCAAAAGACCACCGAAGCTCTATGTTAACCAACAACGCGTCTTCGACACATTAAAGGCGGAGACACGCCCACTTACCGCATACGAAGTAATTGATCGTGTAAGCACCAATGGAGTGTGGGCGCCGCCAACAGTTTATCGTGCTCTGAAACGATTGATTGAAGAGGGCCTCGTTCACCGCCTAGAAAGCCGGAACGCGTTTTTAGCTTGCACTCACCCCACCAAAATCATGCACGGGTTGTCTTCGCAATTTGCGTTAATTCCGGGATAACTCAAAAGTTGTCAGATGCTGAAATCGCTACTCGATTAAAGACTCGGGCTAACGAAAATGATTTTTTTGTCGCGCAAGTGACACTGGAACTTCGAGAACTCTGTCCTGCATGGTTGACATCACAAAGTACCTTCACGCAATAGATACACACAAAACGCGTGTATTTATTAGCGCTTGTTTATTTTCTTTACGAGAAGAATTCAGTACTCCTACGAAGCAAATGAATCCAAACTGCGTTAACGATCTGACGGTTCACAAATAGGAACTTCTTATGGCTGTTACTGTCATCGCAAAAGTAAAAGCTGAGCAAGGTATGGCAACAATCTGGGTGTCTGCATTCAAGGACATTTTAACAGACACACGCGTTTATGAGGCAAACATCAGTATTGAATTGATACAAAACCAGGATGACCTCAGTGCGTTACTCCCGATTGAGCAGTGGGAAACTCGAGCTCAATACGAAAATTATCTCACCTGGCGAACAGAAATTGGAACCTTGCCCAAAATCGTGGAACAAATCCATGGCCCACCAAATATTCGATACTTCAATCCTACAGATTCCTAGTCCCTCACGATTTCTTGAAATGTAGCGGTCCGTCATTTTCAAAACCCATGGCAGCGTACAACGTTCGGATCATAGATAAAGCTGCTAACGGCACACAAACAGTAACACCTTGCATTCTACTGAATGTTTTGCGCAGGAAAATACTCCATCCCAATGAGGAATAATTATAATGCAAATTGACGGCTCATCTGCTGTAATCACAGGTGGCTCTTCTGGTTTAGGTGCCGCGACCAGTCGTGAACTGGCTCAAGCAGGGGCCAGGGTGGCGATCTTTGATCTAAACAAAGATGAGGGAAAGCGCCTTGCTTCTCAATTAAATGGAGTTTTTGTCCACTGTGACGTCGCCGACGAGAGTTCGGCGACGAGGGCTTTCCTCACGGCCGAAAAGCAACACGGCATCGCACAACTCTTGATCAACTGCGCAGGAATAGCACCCATGGCCAGGATCGTCAGGCGTTCCGGCCCACATGAACTAACAACCTTCGAAGAGATCATTCGTGTAAACCTCACCGGCACGTTCAACTGCGTACGTCTAGCAGCTGCGTCGATGGCTAAGCTCGACCCTGAAAAAAACGCTGACCGAGGCGTGATCATTAACACCGCATCTGTAGCCGGATTCGATGGAAACGTCGGCAGCGTAGCCTATGCCGCCTCCAAGGCGGCCGTTGCCGGCATGACCTTGCCACTCGCACGTGACCTCGCAGAATATGACATAAGAGTGGTTGCAATCGCACCAGGGGCGTTTGATACACCTATGTATGGCAGCCTTGAACAACGGGCCGCAAATAAAATGCTTAACGACATTTTATCGCCTAAGAGAATGGGTCAACCACCAGAATTTGCAAAACTAGTGCGGCACATTATTGAAAATCAGATGCTGAATGGTGAGGTTATTCGGCTTGATGCCGGAATCCGAATGGCCGCCAGCTACAGCGATTGATAAATTTTTCTTACATACCGATATTAGGCACGCCATAAATTATTCAGTGACTGATACCACTCAGACGCGTTTGCTCACGCTGCAGCACCTTGCGAACTAAAAAATCCACTTGGAGTTTCATTCGCAAAAGCTGCCAAGAAAGGTTCTTCAAATCATAAAACCGTGTAACTTCAAGCGCCGTCGCTCAAGCAGCAATTAAGGCACGAGCCGTTGGATAAATTGTCCGCGGGTTGAGACGGGCCACTATTGCCGCATGCTTTGCAGCGGCAATAAGGTGGACACCCCTCAGCTCATCACGAGTTGCGTAAAACTCTTCATACGCTGCCTGCTGCATTTTATATGCATGCATCTCCGATTGATCATCGTGACATACCTGCTCAGCCATCAAATCAAAAAATGGTGTGGGATCATGGCCACGCTCAACATAACGTTGTGCCAGCGCGGCAGATTTTAACACACTCGTTGGCGCTACAAGCTCCGCGATTGATCCGGTCAATGTTGAAAGATCAAAGGACGGCTGTTCGTCTAAGCCACCACTTATGGCATTGAGCAATTGGTCTTGGTCATCGTCAGCTGACGAAACCGTATCATTCGACGCCGAATCAAGTGTCCATGCTAAAGTACGATCCAGATGTCGTATCTCATAGCCTTGGCCCCAAGATAGCAGTACCAGCAAACGGGTGCGACGGCTCAAGCCTGACAACGATAGCAAGTAACGGCGCGCATTGATTCCAGTATGCATGTGCACATCAAATGGGTTACCGGTCTGTGATCGCAGAAACCGCTGCGCACCTCCGACAGAGAGACCTTCCAACGCCCCCATTAAGGAGAGCCCTCTAGCGAGTTCATCCGCTACGAGTGCAGGGGTATCACAAATACTATCGATGCTCGACACACGATCTGCCAACGCACGAATAGCTTCAGTCTCTTCAGTTGAGGTCTCTACTAATCGGTCTTCGTTCTCCAAAGATCCATCGCTAATCAGGTCTTCAAGACTAGAAAAATTCCGATAAAGAGAAATACCCTCGGCAATGATTCGACCGCGCTCCCCTTCTCCATATTCTAACATTGGATGACGACAGAGAAATCTTACAGGTGGCCGCAAAATAACCTCCGCATGCTCCCACCCAACGGCGTCAAGTGCACGAAATGCATAAACCGCGTAAAGAAGGTAGTGATCGTCAAGAGCATTTCGCGGGACCGCTACTTGCAACAGAGCCTCCATGATCTCCCCAGGCCCGGCCACTTTAAGCAAGGCCACCAGATTCCGTTCCGCCGCAGGGGCGATCCTCTTCTTCAAGGCAGTGCTAAAACCTGAGATCAAATCCTCTTTGCTCAACTGCTCTAGGTCGGAGGATTGGACCCGCGCCATCGCAGTCGAGCCCATGTCTGGAGAGTGAATATGCTTATTCGCAAGAGCCACACTTTGAATAACTGGCAGGAAAGCGCCCGTTCCAGAGATTCGCTCAGCTAAACGCTCCACCGCATGCAATCCGGACACTGGATGGATAGGACCCCCATGATGCAAGGGAGGCAATTCTGTCGAGCGACTGACAGCGAGGGCCGCCGCCAACAACAAGGCCCTGGGTGATCCTCCTTCGCTGAGTTTGCCATAAGTAGCGTTAACTATATCTTCTGGCTCAGTCTCTTCGACGAAACACACTAAATCTTCAATTGGCGCCTCAAAATGTACCAAGCCGAGCATTTTTAATATCCTTACACACTGCCAACAAAGCTAGCCTGAACAGCGCCAGTGTAGCATAGAGCAAACAAACCACTATCCTGACCATTTAAAGTTCGTAGACTGTCACAAATATACTGCTTAATTTGCGTTTAACAGCTTTTGTAAAAGAACTTTAGCAAAAAAATGCCCCCTAATCATAGGGTGGGCACGCGATATCAGAATCCTTGCCCATCAAAAATTAACTTTAACCAGAAATGCCCTTTTTCATTTGGCACCTAACCAGTATCGCAAGACTCGGTTACTTTGAGGAGATTATATCGATGAGGCTCTATGATTTTGGCCCCGCTGCCAACTCGAGACGCGTGCGAATATTTTTATCTGAGAAGGGAATTGAGATCCCAATTGTCGAGCTCAACGTGCGTGAAGATGCACAATTTAAAGAGCCGTTTACAACAATGAATCCGTTCCACTGCGTTCCATTCTTAGAATTGGACGATGGCACCGTAATTGCAGAGTCAATAAGCATTTGTCGATATCTTGAGGAACTTCATCCGGAACCTTCCCTCTTTGGGCGGAATGCAGCGCAGCGCGCAACAATCGACATGTGGAACAGACGCGTCGAGCTTGATGGCTTCATGCCGGCCTTACATGCCTCTCGGAATGATATCCCGTTGTTTAAGGGGCGTGTTGTTCCTGGCACTCGCACTGACCTTGAACAATTACCCGAGATGGTCCAACGCGGAAAAGAAATGTTAGATATTTTTCTTGCTCGACTCGACCCACAACTAGCGAACAATGCTTTCATTGCAGACGCTAATATTAGTATCGCCGATATCACATGTTATTTTGTGATAAATATGGCAAACCATTTCGAAATGAATATCAAATCAAAGTACCCGAATATTTTCCGCTGGCACAAAGAATTCAGTACCCGCCCTAGTACCGAGGCGTAGGAAGAAATTTTAAAACAGCTGTATACATTTAGCTAACCAATCATTCGAAATTATTGCCAAAAAAGCAGCGGAGAATGTTCGAAACAATGCCAAACCACGAGCCGAATCAATACCGCGCAATCCACAAAATCGAAAAATATATGTTAAAATCCTCGAAGATCGGGGCTAAATGCTTTGTGCTGGCATAATTGCTCAAAATGGCCAATGGCTCGCGGAAACCGTGCGGCGGTTTCAGACGTGATTGGTTGAACTCCAATACCGGACAAACTTTCTCCACGCTTCGCCTCTCGCGAAAACATCGCATACTCGCAAGCAAAACAAATGTCTGCCAGGGTGACCTGGTCACTCACTAGGAACGCTGCGTCTGATGTCAAGGCACTGTCGATCGCAGACATATAAACACCAAACGCCTGACTGGCACTGTTGTAAATTTCACGAGTCACAACTTTGTTGCCGAGCGCAAGAAGATAAATCTGCGAGTCGCGCGCAAACACCAGGCTTGCATCAAGATAACTATCGATCCGAGATGCCGTGTATGGGTCATTCCCATAAATTCCCGACTCTCTGCAACCAAGTCGAGCAACCGCCCTCATAATGCTGTTTGATTCGAATATGCCGACTTTCCCGTCCGGACCAAAAGCAGCTGGCACAATTCCGAACGGGTGGGCAGTCAGAAAACCATCTGTTTTGTACAATACACTTTTGAATCCGGTATGGCTTATACGCGCATTCGCTTTATTTTTCTTATCTTCTTCCGTCAAGGGACGTGCATCAAAATCCCACAACCAGTCTTTGAGATCCGGCGAGGACGCGCTGCGAATCTCTATATCCACACCACAAAGGCGTGCTGCAATGGTCGCCTTATAAACCCGTGCACTAGGCATATAAGAAAAAATCCGCAACTGAGACATACTCTGTTCCTTCATCCGGCGGCTCCAGGGTATCATTACTAGAAATCACCTAAAGGGCAGAACATATGACAAAAATTAAGACGCTAGAAACAATTTTATACCGTTTCCCGCTTCCTGAACCAGTAGAAGCCGCAGCCGCCGGCGTGATGAGTGAGTTCGAATTGGTAATGGTACGACTCCGTAACACCGATGGTGTGGAGGGCTCCGGGTACACCGCACTAATGGTGAACCAAGGTGCCGCAGTGGCAAAAATTATCGAGAACGTCTGTGCAGATATCGTCAAAGTCGCGGACCCCCGGAAAATTGAATGGATATGGTCTCAAATGTGGAAGACCCATCACTATGCAGGGCGCGGCGCACCCTTCAGTTTCGCTATTGCTGCAGTCGATACTGCTCTTTGGGATCTACGTGGCAACACGCTAGAGGAACCTTTGTGGCGACTGTTGGGAGGGTACAACCCGACTGTCCGCGCCTATGCTGGGAATATCGACCTAAATTTTCCGGTCGATAAATTATTAGAAGGTGCAAGTAAAAGTTTGGAGGCAGGTTTTCGCTCTATCAAAATGCGCCTCGGGAAACCAACACTACGCGAGGACATCGCGCGAGTTGCAGCAATGCGGGAGCATTTAGGCCCTGATGTTGAACTAATGACGGACGCCAACGAGGCATGGAGACCCGACCAAGCACTTCGCGCACTCAGGGCACTTCGTGATTTTGATTTAGTATGGGTGGAAGAGCCCATTCAACCCTATAATTTTTCCGGATACGCACATCTGCGTGCAAATGGCGGCATCCCGCTCTCAGCGGGTGAAAACTTACACACCATTGCCGAGTTCGCAGCGTTAATTTCTGCGGGAGGAGTGGATTTTCCAGAACCGGATTTAACCACCTGTGGCGGCATTACTCCCTGGATAAAGATTGCACATCTAGCGGATGCCCACGGTCTGCCAATCACATCACATGGAGCCCATGACATTCACGTACATTTGCTCGCTGCAGTCCCAAACAACGCTTACCTTGAAGTGCACGGCTTCGGGCTTGATCCCTACATTGAGCACTCTATTGAAATACGCGAAGGCTTTGCAACGGCACCTGATAGACCCGGGCACGGCATGATTTTTGACTGGGAGGGACTTGAAGCCTTTCGAGTTAATTGAAAGCAATCAAAACCATAGAATCCAATTGCATGTTAGGGGCTTCTTACCAGTTGGAAACATGCGGTAATTATGGAGCAAAAATAAGATGAGCGAACGGGTTTGTTTGATAGCTGGAGTCGGTCCCGGGACTGGCATGGAATGTGCACGAAGATTTGCACTTGGCGGCTACAAAGTTGCCATGTTGGCTCGTAACAAGGAACGTCTCGACACTCTGGAAACAGAAATTGAGGGTACCCGTGGTTATGTCTGTGATGTTGCAGATCTGGATCGATTGGTGGAGACCGCAGAACGCATTGCCTCAGACCTAGCACCTCCATCCGTAGTAATCCACAACGCGGTGTCAGGAATTCTGGAGGGTGGCGGAGCAAGCAAGTTTTTAGAAACTGACCCCGGCAGACTCGAGCGCAATTTCAGGGTGAACACCACGTCGCTGCTATACCTTGCTCGTGCGACGGCTCCCGCCATGATTGAAGCGGGGAAAGGTGCGATTATAGTCACGGGCAATACGTCATCCCTTCGCGGGAAACCAAACTTCGCATATTTCGCCCCGACTAAAGCGGCACAACGAATTTTAGCTGAAGCGATGGCACGTGATCTGGGCCCCAAAGGAATCCACGTGGCTTATTTGTTAATCGACGCATCCATCGATACACCTCGGACTCGCCCGATTTTTGCTGCCGATAAGCCTGATGAGTTTTTCTGCAAACCGTCAGCAATAGCTGAAGAGGCATACCATGTTGCCCACCAAGACCGTTCCGCCTGGTCGTTTCTCGTAGAGTTGAGACCGGACAACGAGACCTGGTGACTCATGAAGCGTCGATACCATCAGTCAATCACCAACAATCTTGCCAAAACAAACTAGAAACGCATTTTACAATATTCACGGAGACATTTCTTCAATGCCTTCCTGGCACTGGTTTCATCGTTTCAAAGTGCCAAAACTTATCGTCCCAAGAAACTCATAAAGCTAAGATCCCATACAAACAATCTCCCTCCCTACAAATATAAAGATAGAAAAAATGGATAATTGCCTAATTACCGGAACCAGCACGGGCATTGGCTATGCTGCAGCGGTTCACCTCGCCCGAAACGGTTTTCGCGTACATGCGACGATGCGCGATCTCACTAAAAGTGGACCGCTGAAAGAAACCATTAAAAGTGAAAATTTATCCATCGCTGTACACAAACTTGACGTAACTGATGAACGTTCTATAGAGCAGGCGATTACTAAAATTGTAGATGCGGAAGAACATATTGACGTGCTGATCAATAACGCTGGTGTATCGAATGCTTGTCCAATGGAAATATATCCAGAAAACGAGCACAGATTGCTGTTCGAGACCAATTACTGGGGTCCGGTGCACCTTACCCAAGCGGTACTGCCGGGAATGCGCGCAAGAGGTCACGGTGCCATCGTCAATGTCTCCTCGATACTCGGCCGAGTTGCTGTCGTTAATCAGGCAGCATACTGCGCGTCAAAATTTGCCATTGAGGCCTTCAGTGAATCATTGGCGCTTGAGGTTGCTCCTATGGGCATTCGCGTAATCATCATCGAACCCGGTGTGATTGCGACCCCAATTTTTGAAAAAACACCGGTGCATTACGACAAAACATCGCCCTATCGTCAGGCCATGCGCCAAGGTGGACGTTTCTATCGTGCCTCGATTCCGAGAGCAACACCCCCAGAGGAGGTAGCCGAGATCATGCGGAAGGCATTAATCAGTGAACAGCTTCGACTTCGTTGGCTCCACGGACACGGCGCCTCACTTGTAGAACAGCGCCCAAATATTCCGGATGAGGAATATATCGCTATGACCGCACTAGACGACGAAGCCTATAACGCTCGCTTCCAAGATTTTTTTGATATCGATTTAACGCCCCCATCAAGTTGATATTGATGCGGACGTCGAACACCACCTTCTATGGCAGCGCACCCAAGAGGTAATGATATAGCTACGTCATGCTTAAGATAAATGCCTCACCTAAATGTCTAACATAAATGCTTCTATGAAATTTATACAAAAAATAGAGATACCGGAAAATATTTGAATTAATCAGAACGCTAGACTTTTTTTTAAAGTATGCGTTAAAAGGAGAAAAAATAACTATAGCACTTTCTTTAACTCTCGATCTTCGTTATTTGAATTTTAGTTTCGTTTGTTAAAACAGAGTAGCGGTTATTTGGGAGGAACATGATGACCGTAAACCGCATTAGTGATCTTGGCTCCATCATAAGTGACCTTGATGGCATGGGCCGATTAGTGCGAGTGCATTCGCTAGTCGACCCAATTCACGACCTAGCAGGAATCGCTACAAAATTTGAAGGTGGACCGCGAGCTGTTTTATTCGAGAACGTAAAAGGCTCCGAACACCCAGTATTTACCGGCCTTTACTGGTCACGCGAACTCCTTGCAAAGCTTCTCGGCCAAAATGAGGCATTGCTATCCCAATACGTATCAGATCGCATTCAAGAATGGCAGGCAGCGCCTGTGTCGCCACGACCCGTCACCAATGGTCCCGTCCGGGAAGTCACACAAAAACAGGTTGATCTGACCCGACTTCCTATTCCCACCCACGCCGCAGATGACGGCGGGCCGTATTTCGACGCCGGAGTTGTCATCGCAAAGGATCCGGAAACAGGCGTCCGCAACGCCTCTATTCAGAGATTTATGGTAGTCGATGAGAATACACTCACGATAAATATCGACGCGGGACGCCATCTCGAACTTTATTTGGAAAAGGCGGCTGCACGGAAGACCACTCTGCCGTTAACCATTAATGTAGGTGTCGGACCCGGACTCCATTTTGCTGCAGCCGCTCCAGCTGAAGCGGCTCCAGCAGACACCGACGAGTTAGGCATAGCAAGCGCGTTTCACGGGGAACCGCTGGAATTGTTACCTGGCGATCGGTCACACGTTGAAATGGTGGCGAATGCCATGTATGCGTTTGAGTGCGAAATCATTCCAGGAGAGTTGGATAACGAAGGCCCATTTGCTGAAGTTACCGGTTACTATGCACAGCGCGCGCCACGTCCCGTTGTTCACGTCAGAGCAATTCATCACCGAAATTCTCCAATCTTTCAGACAATAATCTCTGGGCAAGAGGTATTTAATTCTGTGGGGTTGCTGGGGGAGGCAAACGTATTATCCCTGCTGCAACGCCAGGTTCCTGGTATAACGGACGTTTACTTTAGTCACGGCGGATGCGGATTTTATCACGCGGTCGTGCAAATAACGCAACATCGAGCCGGCTGGGGGAAACAGGCTATCATGGCAGCTTTTGCTGCTTTTCCACCATTGAAAATGGTCACGATTGTCGACGACGACGTCAATATCCGTGATCCTGCGGATGTTGAATGGGCAATGTCGACCCGCCTAGACCCGAACGCTGGCGTGGTGACCATTGAAAATGTATTTGGCCACGGACTAAATCCGAGCTTTCCTAATTACTTCGGCACAAAAATCGGCTTTGATGCAACTCGCCCATTCCCGTTTAGCAACGAGTACGACCGCGCCAAGATGAAGGAGATGTCTCTGAACGACATAGAATACACGATTTCCGAATCGCCATCTCATCAAGCTGCCGACAATATCTCATCGAGTGACCCAGGTGACCGAGTGAATGGTGAGATGCGCGACGACAACAAGACAGGTGCGTTTAATGGCGCTGCCATGTAGACAACACTATTACTCAAAATTATGGGATATTGGAATAGTACGAAATTTGCACAAACTAAACACAACTTCAGAGTAGGTACTGCCCAACTATTATATTCACACACAGGGAGCCGCTGGCGTCCCCAGGGGGACTCGAACCCCCGTTTTCGGCGTGAGAGGCCGATGTCCTGGGCCACTAGACGATGGGGACACGCAGCCATTCTTAATTGCGGAATGCCCAGCTATCAAGACAATTTCTAATCAAAATTATGCATTTTTACAGCAGGCGACCAATTCGTTGCGATCTGTATAGCGTCAAAGTTCGGAAGACGTTAAGGCTTAAAGCTACGACCACAGCCTCGGATTCCCGTTTCTGATTGCCACACAAAAGAAACTCGTTGCCGCATCGATCATGTGCGACTTTGTCCTATCAGGAAAAATCATGGACATATTACGTCCCAGTAAACGCCTCGCCGGGCAGATGACGATGCGCTGATTCCAGAAAAAGATCGATATCCTGCTGAGAGAGTGTATAGGGGCACATCAATCTCACCATCCCTTGCTGCCCTGGCCAACGGTGAAATAAAAACCCATCCTCAATCAGTCCCTTGATCATTTGTTCAGGAAAACGAACAAACAGAGCATTCGTCTCGACCGGATAGCATATCTCGACCAGCCGTAATTCCGACAGGCCATTGGCAAGTTGGCGGGCGGCATCATTTGCTCGGCGGGCGAGCGAGAGCCAGAGACCATCTTGGATATAAGCTGTAAGCTGTACCGACAGATATCGCATTTTGCTCAAGAGGTGCCCACCACGCATTCGTTGACGACCAAATTCAACTCCCAAATCCGGCCGAAAAATAATCACCGCCTCAGCCGCCAATGCACCATTTTTTGTGGCACCAAACGAAAGGATGTCGACACCTGCCCGCCAGGTAATATCCGCTGGCGAACAACCAAGCGCAGAAACAGCATTGCCAAAACGTGCACCATCCATATGCAACACCATGTCGTGTTGGCCGGCGATTTTAGCAAGAGCCGAAATCTCATCGGGTTGGTATAGTGTCCCACACTCTGTCGCTTGAGAAACCGTCAAGGCTGCTGGCCGAGCTTCATGATCACCATGCGCCCCATAACTAGACAGCGCCTCTGCAAACGCCTCCACCGCAATTTTCCCATCGGCACCTGGCAAAGTCCGCATTATAGCGCCGCCTGCATAGAACCCAGGCGCGCCGCACTCATCCACCAAAACATGTGCCTGTTCCGTGCAAAAAATTGCACCATAAGATGGTGTCACATGACCTAAAGCGAGTGCGTTAGCGGCCGTGCCGGTAATTACCGGAAACACTGTTACTTCACGCTCAAACAGAGACGAATATTTCTGCGAAAGTTCGGCGGTGACTGCGTCAGCACCATAGGAAGGAGCAGAATCATTGTTAACGTTAGTAATGGCGGCCATAATTTCAGGAGCAACCGGCGCCTCATTGTCGCTCCGCAAATTAACCATAGCTCAGACTCCTATCGGCCCCAGACAAAGCGGTCGCATCAATTAGATATGATCTCTATCGAGGTTTCCTTAAAACGTAGTTTAGGTTCTAGCAGTAAATGCGCCCTTGTGGCGACCGCGCTGCCATCCTTCACGTCAATAATCAGCCATACCAAATCACTCTCCCAAGCCCGATCAATGTCAGTTTCCGACGGCCATGCCCCACCGTCAGGATGGGAATGGTAGACACCAACCAGATCTAACGACTCCTGCCGCATACGTCGTTCAAGGTCAAAGCGAAGTTGGGGGTCAATTTCGAATTGGTTCGCCGGACTAGCCGCTCTATTTGCACTCTGGTGAACCTCCCGCACAAAGACGTCGCGAACTCGGCGCTCACCGACAAGCAAACCGCAGCACTCATCTGGATAGGCACATTCCGCATGTGAAAGAATTTTGTCCATTTGCAGATTTGTTAGTACGATCATGGTTCGTTCACCAGTTCGAGGCGTCCAATCACCCTACCGCTTCCCAATTCGACGATCATGACAATATCGCCGCTCGGAGTGTCAAGTAATACAAACAACAATCCCTCGTCAGCATCAACCGCTCGAATTCGGCTCCCTTGGGGCGCAGAAAGCGGAATTGTATCAGGGATAACTAGCTTACCCAGATCTTGGGACATGCCATGCAATCTACTTGCTATAGTGATGCCAATTATTGTTAATCCGGCGATGATCAACACCCCCAGAATGATCACGATAGCCTTGAGCAGAGTTATATTAATGGTTCAAACCCAAGTTGATGAAAAACCATGGTCGACTCGAAGCAACATCACTTAACCGTGGGTCCTGAAGATGCGCGGAAACGTCTGGACCGCACTCTGGCGGACAGATTGTCGGTGCTCTCTCGGACACGGCTCAAGACACTAATCCGAGCAGGATTAGTTAACGTTGATGCAAAACCAATCACTGATCCCGCCTATCGTCTTACTATCCACGAAAGGGTAATTGTAACAGTACCACCACCCGGACCAGCGAGGCCTCAACCTCAACAGATTCCGTTAACTGTAGTTTACGAAGATGATGACCTAATTGTCATCGACAAACCGGCTGGACTAGTCGTCCACCCTGGACCAGGAAATCCAGATCAGACCTTGGTGAATGCCCTGCTAGCGCATTGCGGTAGCAGTATTTCCGGAATTGGGGGGGTGCGGCGGCCCGGAATCGTCCACCGCTTAGACAAAGGAACCAGCGGTCTCTTGGTAGCCGCTAAGAATGATCGGGCACACCAACATTTGGCAGCGCTGTTTGCGAAGCACCGCGTTGAACGCGCATACAAAGCCATTATCCTGGGAGTCCCCAGACCACCACGCGGCCAAATCATGGGTAATATCGGTCGAAACCCGAAAAATAGAAAAAAAATGACTGTCATTGCCCAAGGGGGCAAGACCGCACACACTCAGTACTGTTTAAAACAAGTCTTCGACAGTGGTGCGGCGTCGTTGGTAGTCTGTCGGTTATCAACGGGAAGAACCCATCAAATTCGGGTCCATATGGCGAACATAGGCCATCCAGTGTTAGCCGACCCGCTTTACGGCGGCCGCCGCGCTGTATCCACGCGTATATCTTCTCCACTTGCACGCGATCTTGTTCGTAATTTCCCGCGCCAAGCGTTACACGCATTTCGCCTTGGTTTCACTCATCCAATCACAGCCGAAACGATGACATTCGACAGTGAATTACCATATGATATGAGTGCCTTAATTGAGGGCCTTAATGCTAAGGACCGGATTTAGCAGAATCAGCCATAATTCGGACCAAATTTGTCTCTACTATTGGTGCCACGAGTATAACCTTGTCGAAAAGTTTGAAAATCCAAATGGCCAATTTCAGCAATTCGGTGCCCATCCGCGGACGTGATGGCGGCGGGAGAAGCCAATAAATGGCCACCTCTCGACTACCTACACTCTCCATTGAAGGGGGCCTTGCACGTTACCTACAAGAGATCCGCCGCTTCCCCATGCTTACCCAAAAAGAAGAGTTCACACTTGCTAAACAGTGGACTGAACAGGGTGATGTTGAAGCTGCCCATAAGCTTGTGACCTCGCATTTACGTTTGGTTGCTAAGATTGCTATGGGTTATCGTGGCTACGGTCTTCCAGTCGGAGAACTCATCTCTGAAGGTAACATCGGCATGATGCAAGCGGTAAAACGCTTTGACCCCGATCGCGGATTTCGTCTTGCCACCTATGCAATGTGGTGGATCCGTGCAGCCATACAAGAGTATATCTTACACTCCTGGTCGTTGGTAAAGATCGGAACAACAGCCGCGCAGAAAAAACTTTTCTTTAATCTCCGCAAAATCAAAGGTCAGATAAAAGCATTCGAAGATGGAGATTTAGCCCAGGAAACTGTGACCGAAATCGCGCGCCGTTTGGACGTGCCAGAGCACGAAGTTGTGAATATGAACCGACGGCTCGCGGCACCGGACCATTCACTCAACGCTCCGCTTAGAATTGACGGGGATGGAGAATGGCAAGATTGGCTGGAAGACACCACACCAAATCAGGAAACCGAGTTAGCCGCATCGGAAGAGCTGTCGTTACGCCGTCAAATGTTGAAAACTGCTATGGCCAACCTTAACGACCGAGAACGGCATATTCTGAGCCAGCGTCGACTCACGGAAGAACCGATGACATTGGAAGAACTTAGCCAGATTTATAAAATCAGCCGAGAGCGAGTTCGCCAAATCGAGGTTCGCGCGTTCGAAAAAGTGCAAGAGGTGATGAATAAGCAAGCGGCGTCCTTAACAAACAATAACACGCCACCCCGCGAAGGTGCTGACGCTACATAAGCTTCCGCGCCGTATGATTTTGCACCCCACCACTAAGCATAAACATCTGACGAAGACCTTTAAGGAAACGCCATTTTTTGAATGGTTAGAACTATTGGCAGCACCAGCGACCGACCCGAGTCAGCACCCAGAAGATGCTCTGATTTAGCAATAGCAAGCCAACACTTTTTGATACCCCAACTTGATATTTACTATTAGACCTCTGGTCAATCGGCGAACGGGTCTCGAACTAAAATCGTGTCCTCTCGCTCCGGACTAGTCGACAACAAAGTTACTGGCGCACCAATTAGTTCTTCGACTCGACGAATATACTTCACAGCTGTCGCCGGAAGATCAGCCCACGAACGTGCCCCTTGAGTGCTTTGCGCCCATCCCTCTATTGATTCATAAACCGGCGAAATACCTATCTGAGTCTTTGGGGACGATGGCAAATAATCCAGAGTATCGTCGCCAAAAGTGTACCCTACGCAGATCCTCAATTCCTCAATGCCATCCAAAACATCAAGTTTTGTCAGCGCTATACCATCAACTCCGGCGACCTTAATCGCTTGGCGAACCATGACTGAATCAAACCAGCCGCATCGGCGGCGGCGACCGGTTACCGTCCCAAATTCTTTGCCACGCTCGCCAAGCATACGGCCGGTAGCATCGCTTAGTTCGCTTGGAAATGGGCCGTAACCAACACGGGTCGTATATGCCTTTGTAATTCCAAGTACGTATCCAACTGATTTTGGACTAGTCCCACATCCGGCCGCCACACTACCTGCAACAGTGTTAGAGGAAGTGACGTAAGGGTACGTACCATGATCAATATCGAGCATCACACCTTGTGCCCCCTCAAACAGAATACGTTTCCCTGCATGCCGCTCCTTTTCCAAGAGACGCCAAACCGTATCCGAGTATGGTAATAAGCGTGGCGCAACCGCAAGCAAGTCAGCGAGAATTTTTGGCTTGTCGATCAAGACTAGTCCATGGCCCCGACGGAGTGCATCATGATGGCTCACAGTGGCATCAAGTCGACTCTCAAGTTCAGACGGATCAAATAAATCACAAAGCCGGATTCCTCGACGACCAACCTTATCCTCGTAGGCGGGTCCTATACCCCGACCCGTTGTACCAATCTTTATATCTCCGTGAGCGTCTTCGCGGAGCCGATCTAACTCGCCGTGGAACGGCAAAATTAGGCAAGCATTCTCCGCAATCCGAAGTCGGTCTGGGGAAATCGATACACCCTGCTCTTCAATTCTATCGATTTCTTGAATCAGTGCCCAAGGATCAATCACCACCCCATTACCAATGATGGACATTTTTCCAGGCCGCACTACGCCGGACGGTAACAAACTGAGTTTATAAGTGGTTCCGTCGATCACCAGAGTGTGTCCAGCGTTATGTCCACCCTGAAACCGAACCACCACATCTGCCCGATGCGATAGCCAATCGACGACCTTTCCTTTTCCCTCGTCGCCCCATTGGGTACCTATGACTGCGACGTTAGACATAACAAGTCCTCAGTAAGACGATTCCAAATCTAATTGGTGGATTTGATCGTCAAGCCAAACATGAGTACATTCTAGGCGTGCTGCTTCAGCCGATAGATCATCATCCGGCACTAGACCATTGACCGTAATCCAACCTAACCCCTGCAGCCGCTTTCTGACTTCCGTCTTTACTCCAAATGGTACATAAATTCGTTGTGCAGGCGGAGGATGCACCATCGCGCCCATTATTACATCCGTAAATAGAGTGAAACCAGTTGCGAGTTCATCCTCACCTAAAAGATACCGCCCGCCTGTGCCGAGTTCACCTCGAACATCACGCGCAAAAAGGGTAAAGCTGATTCCAGTGTGATATTCAAAGCCGCGGCTGTCGGCAGGATCGATGGTAACATTCAAACCAGGTGCCTTTTCGAGCACCAAATTAACTACCTCAATCAAGCGCTGGTTTAAAAGAGCGGCCCCCCCGGAAAGGTCCAGCACACCCATTTTAATTAGGCCGGGTCCGGCGGGCCCAGCCGCATCAAGTAAACTTGCCAGAATCGGACCCGCTTCGTTCGAAAGTTTCATAATAGTCGCCACATCCTTGCGGTTAAGAGGAGCGAGTAGTTCCTTAGATATTTCTTCTGGGACACGCAAATCTTCACAGATCATACGGGCCATTGAGGGCACGTTAATGTCGACCGACAGGTCTTTAATACCAAGCTCCGAGATTGATTCCGCTGCTAGCAAAATCACCTCCGCGTCCGCCATCGCAGCTTTAGCGGCGCCTATCAATTCAACACCGATAGCACGAAATTCACGTTGTGGACGCAATTGCGCCCCTTTTACACGTAACACTTCGCCACTGTAACTGAGGCGTAAGGGCCTTGGGGCATCCCGCAATCTAGTCGCCGCCAAGCGTGCAACCTGGGGGGTTATGTCTGCACGTAAACCCATCATACGCTGAGACACTGGGTCCATTAGTCGAAAGGTTTGCTCCGCAACAGCCGCGCCAATACCGTCTAATAAACCACCCTCGAACTCAAGCAATGGAGGTTTAACACGCTCATAACCATATCTAGCAAAATGGTCTGACAGACGTCGCACCAAAACCTCTTCCTGTCCGGCCTCAGGAGGAAGCAAATCCTCCAACCCTGCTGGCAATAATGCTTTTATCAAATAATTTGCCATGTTTTGTTAGTTTGCACAGCGTGAACGACGTCGCAAAACAGCCGAAATGTCTAGTTTCGCTGAGCGAAATACAAGGCGTTCGCCCGCACCACATAAGGAAGTGCCTGAACCTTATCCAGAAGTTCCTGTGTTACTGGCTGATCTACCTCGATTAAAGCGATAGCTTCGGCCCCAGGAGAGGCGCGCCCCAGATGGAACGTCGCGATATTGAGATCCACATCGCCAAGGGTCTTACCCAAGCTCCCAATAAATCCTGGCTTGTCTTGGTTAGTAACAAAGAGCATATGTGGTCCAAGTTCTGCCTCAATGTTGATACCCGCAATATGGGTGAGACGTGGCCGTTGACTGAATAAGGTACCGGCAACGCTATGAGTCTGCGTCTCAGTAATTACCTCTAACCGGATCATGCTATTATAATCACATGGTCCATCGCGTTTAATTTCGCGCACCTCAATATCGCGCTCCTTTGCAATTAACGGGGCGTTAACCATGTTGACTGATTCAAGCAATGGACTCAACATACTCTCTAAGACTGTCGCAGTCAGCGGCCTTGTGTTGAGAGCAGCTGCCGCTCCCTCATACTCAACTGCTACCTCCTTAATTCCGGTCTCAGTTATCTGCCCGGCAAAACTGCCCAGTTGGTAGGCCAAGGCCATATAAGGAGCGAGACGGGGTGCCTCCTCCGCGCTAACCGACGGCATGTTTAATGCATTCGTAACAGATCCATTCGCGAGGTAATCTGACATTTGCTCTGCCAGCTGGAGCGCCACTTTCTCCTGGGCTTCGTTAGTCGCGGCCCCAAGATGGGGTGTGGCGATGACTTCTGGCATTCCAAATAGCTCGTTCTTAACTGCTGGTTCCTCTGCAAACACGTCAAGAGCCGCGCCCGCGACGTGGCCTGCTCGAATTGCTTCCTTAAGATCTCCTTCCAGAATCAAACCACCACGGGCACAGTTTATTATACGAACTCCGCGCTGGGTCTTCGCCAAAGCCGCTGCGTCAATCATACCACGGGTAGCTTCAGTAAGAGGAGTATGCAGGCTAATAAAATGGGCTCGCGCCAAGAGAATATCCAATTCAACCCGCTCGACCCCGAGGTCTGCAGCATGTTCGTTTGTCATGAACGGGTCGTATACAAGAACCCGCATTTTCAAACCCTGTGCCCGTTCAGCCACAATTGAGCCTACATTCCCGCAGCCGATCAATCCCAAGATTTTGCCAGTGACTTCGACACCCATGAACCGAGATTTCTCCCATTTGCCCATTTGAGTAGAACGGTCTGCCTGAGGAATTTGTCGAGATAGTGCCATTAACAGGGCGATAGCATGTTCGGCGGTAGTCGTAGAGTTGCCGAAAGGTGTATTCATCACAACTATGCCATATCCAGTGGCGGCGGCGACATCGATATTATCAACACCAATGCCCGCACGTCCCACTACTCGCAACCGCTTGCCAGCAGCGAGTACTTCTGCCGTTACTTTTGTTGAAGAACGTACAGCGAGGCCATCATATCCACCGATACGCGCGATCAGATCCTCTTTCTGAAGATTGGTATTTACGTCAATATCAATCCCCCGGGCACGGAAAACCTCGGCCGCTTTAGAGCTAAGAGCGTCAGATATCAGAACCTTACTCATGAAATCTCTCGTCAGAGTGCAGCATGTCTAAAAGACATTTAAATGTGCCTCGCTTTAATTTCATCAAAAGCCCAATCAAGCCAAGGTAACAACGCGTCAAGATCAGCACTTTCAACAGTTGGGCCTGCCCATATTCGA
This sequence comes from Alphaproteobacteria bacterium MarineAlpha9_Bin6, assembly GCA_002937585.1. Lineage (GTDB taxonomy): Bacteria > Pseudomonadota > Alphaproteobacteria > UBA7887 > UBA7887. The sequence goes on from PTKE01000006.1 coordinate 23,103, forward strand.
AGTCCAGGCGGCGCGTCACGATAACCGTTAATGTCGTATGCCGCACCCTCACTCTCTAACAACACACACATCGATTTAGTGACAGTTCTTTGTTTGTCGGAGGTCAGGGCCATAAACCACGGATCGACAATTTTTAAACATACGGACGTCGATGATCGAATGGCTGGGTCTTCGACCAGGAATGAAGCCCAAAAACAGTCATTCAACCAGCTGGAAATCACTGCGAGATTTGATTTGCTACGAGCTATCAGGGCGTCTCCTCCACCAATTGATTCTGCCCAACGGAGAGCATCCAGAACATCCTCAACACATAACATTGATGGGGTGTTGATGGTTTCCCCAGAAAAAAACCCCTCCGCAAGCTTTCCACTCTTTGTCATACGGAACAACTTCGGCAACGGCCAAGTCGGACTATAAGTCTCAAGTCGTTCGGCAGCTCTTGGGCTCAAAATTAGAACGCCATGTTGCCCCTCGCCGCCAAGTACCTTTTGCCAAGAGTAAGTGACCACATCGAGTCGATCCCATGGCAAGGGCATGGCAAAGGCTGCCGAGGTTGCATCACAAAAGGTAAGACCAGACCGGTCGGGTGCAATCCATTTCCCATCAGGAAGACAAGCTCCTGAGGTAGTGCCGTTCCACGTAAAGATCACATCGCGGGAAAAGTTTACCTGCGTAAGGTCTGGCAAAAAACCGTAATCGGCGTCAAGTACTCGGACGTCGTGAAGCATCAGCTGATTTACTACATCTGCTTTCCAACCTGCACCGAAACTCTCCCAAACTAATATATCGACCCCACACCTACCCAGCATCGACCACATTGCCATCTCGAAAGCACCAGTATCGGAGGCGGGAGTGATAGCAATTCTATAATCATTAGGTAGGTTGAGTAGCTCCCTACTAACCTCCAGAACCTCTTGGATTCGCTGCTTAGCAACGCCTGAGCGATGCGAACGACCCACAAGAGCCCCCGTCAATACGGCCGGGGACCAGCCAGGGCGTTTGGGACAAGGACCAGACGAAAAGTTCGGGTTCGCCGGGTAGACGCTCGGTTTCATTGCAATTTTATAGCTTGGAATCAAGCCTCAGCAGAGGAAGGCGGCGCGATACTATGGACACCATTACAAAGCGTCAATACCGCAGAGCAACATAAACAGGAATCGTTGCATTGCTCAGAATGGAAGCTGATAGGCATGATTTATTGGTCCGTGTCCAGTCCCATAACCTGGTGCAGTTCGGATGGCACCTATAACATATTCCCGAGCACGCACTACTGCTGATCGGACCGACAGACCCTGAGCAATCCCCACGGCAATTGCGGACGCCAAAGTACAACCAGTACCATGAGTATGCCGAGTCATAATTCGTGCCGAGTTAAAGGCTTCAACCCCATTTTCCGTAGCAAGAAGATCAACTATCTGGTTGCCAGCGAGGTGCCCTCCTTTCAGCAATACTGCCTTCGGGCCTAATGCTAATAAATCAGTTACGGCTATATGCATATCGTCAATAGTCCGGACTTCAGAACCAAGAATCTTTCCTGCCTCAGGTAAATTAGGTGTAATTAAGTCAGCCATCGGCACTAACTCGGAAACTAATGCCCGGACCGCCCGTTCCTCCAGTAACGATGCACCACCCTTGGCATACATGACTGGATCCACCAATAAATCCATTTTGGCCAAGTGGCGTCTACTAATTTCCACCACACACTGAATCAATTCGGCTCTGTGGAGCATCCCAGTCTTGATTACATCTGCTCCTATGTCATCCAACACCAAGGTCATTTGCTGAGCTACAAAATCTGCGGGCACATCTTGGATTGCTAACACACCTTCTGTGTTCTGCGCAGTTAACGCTGTCACGGCAGTAGCAGCATAGCCACCTAGCGCGGTAATAGTCTTGATGTCAGCTTGGATACCTGCACCACCGCCTGAATCCGAGCCAGCGACCACAAGGACACGCCCATTCACATTTGCCTCATACGGTTTATGCGGGATTTACCCAGCATGCTGCTCAATAGCACCCGCCACCTCATCGATAACTGCTCGCACAAGGGTCTCATCTTCTCCCTCAGCCATTATGCGAATTTTTCCTTCAGTCCCAGATCGGCGTACCAGCAAGCGGCCAGACCCAGCCAACTGCCGTTCCGCTGAAGCAATGGAATCACGAATTTCATCATGGTCAAGCACATTCTCGGCCTTATACGCAACATTCCGAAGCACCTGCGGTAAAGGAGTAAACACTCGGCAAGCCTTGCTGGCTGGCTTCTCTGACTCGACCAGCAACGACAACACCTTTAGCGCAACAATCAAACCATCCCCTGTCGTCGTATGATCGGCTAATATGATGTGTCCAGATTGCTCTCCTCCAAGGTTGTAACCATGCTTGCGCATGTGCTCCATGACATACCGGTCACCAATGCGCGTGCGAGCAAGATGAAGCCCAATGCTGCTCAAGTATCTTTCCAATCCCAGGTTTGACATCTGAGTTGCAACCAACCCAGCCCCGCGCAATTGTCCACGGCTATGCATCTGGTCAGCCACTAACGCCATCAGTTGGTCGCCATCGAGCAAATGTCCCTGCTCATCGGCGATCACCACTCTATCCGCATCGCCGTCAAGCGCGATCCCAATATCGGCATTTTCTCTACGGACCATGTCACACATGCGCTCGGGAACGGTGGAGCCGCAATTCAGATTTATGTTGGTGCCATCGGGGTTGACGCCGATGGCACTCACCACCGCCCCCAATTCTCGCAGCACAGTAGTCGCGACGCGATAAGCTGCTCCGTGCGCACAGTCAATCACAACCTTGAGACCATCAAGTGTCATGCCTTTGGGGAACGTGTTTTTTGCAAATTCTATGTACCGGCCCTGGGCATCAAACATCCGCCAAAGACGGCCCAATTTCTCAGGAACAACTGCTTTGCTGCCAACACCTTCTTCAACAAGCACCTCGATCTCGCCCTCAGCCTCGTCTGACAATTTATAACCATCAGGACCAAACAATTTTATCCCATTATCCTGATAAAGGTTATGTGACGCAGATATCATGACCCCCAGATCAGCACGCAATGACCTTGTTAACATCGCCACCGCTGGCGTCGGTAACGGACCCAATAAGTTGACGTTCATGCCCATAGCAATAAAGCCAGCCGAAAGTGCTTGTTCAATCATGTAGCCAGACAGCCGCGTATCCTTTCCAATCACCACATTATGGCGGTGCTTGCCGCGTGTAAAATAGCTCCCAGCCGCCAGCCCCACTTGGAGCACCATCTCTGCGGTCATCGGTTTGCTGTTGGCGCATCCCCTGATGCCGTCAGTACCAAATAATTTTAATTTATATGACATTATGTCTGCTTCGGAGTTCCCGTATTTTTAATTGTCTAAACCCGGCTCTTTCCTTACGCAGGGTGACTGATCATCGCAACCGAAATCGCATCTCCTAACGGTCCCATTAGGCCAAAATTCAAAACTCCTTGCCACTAAAAAGAAATAATATTCCAAGTCTATACCTCATTTGAGACCCAATCAGATCACAGATTGACTTGCGGTTTCGCGGATCGCCCTCCACACTCCTAAAGCCTGTGCGGTTTCGGCAACGTCGTGGACTCTGATTAGCTGCACACCCTGATCCACAGCGTGGAGTGCGGTTGCGACTGATCCAGCGAGGCGCGTTCGCGGTGACGCGCCAGGTGCCAAGCGACCAAACTTACGCGATGCGCCTACCATTATCGGGCACCCCAGGCCGTGGTACAGACCCAACCAGTCAAGCACCTGGAAATTATTATTCGAAGTCTTGGCAAATCCCAGGCCAGGATCCACGACAATTCGATTACATGAAATACCGGAAGCACACGCGGCACTTATCCGTTGTGCTAAATAATCGTAAATATCGATTGCGACTCGCCCATACATAGAACCATGCTCTGCAACATTTGAATTTTGTGAATGCACCAGAATAACCGTTGTGTCTGTCGCGGCAGCAACATTAGCGCTATTGACACAGTGAGTAAGCGCACTCACATCATTTATGATCGATGCCCCATTTGCAGCTGCTGCTAACATCGTTTCTGGATGGTATGTATCGATCGATGTCGGTATCCCCTCAGCCGCTAGCGCACGAATTACCGGAATCACCCGTTTTTGTTCCACCTCTGCAGAGACACACTCGGCCCCAGGTCGGGTTGACTCACCCCCCACATCAATGAACCCTGCACCTGCCCTAAACAATCCCCTCCCGTGCGCGATGGCTTGGTCTGCAGTCGCATACTCACCGCCGTCAGAAAAACTATCGGGAGTGACGTTGACTATACCTGTTATAACAGGTTTAAAAAAAGAGGCACCAGCAATGGCCGCACGCGCGCGCCCAAGACGCACGAGCAGTTGTTGGAGTTTTGAATCCGATTCAAGACCGGTCTCTCGCTGCCACCGAACAAATTCTTCGACCGTCACCTCGTCGGCTTGTACCACCTCCTTATAGCGCGTGATTACTTGGCATGAAGTGAAAGCTGCGAGGCCGGCTAATGGCAACCCTCGTCCAGCATTTATAGCTACTTTAGCGGCCTGGCCATGGACAATGCCAAGCGGCCGGACATATAAGTGGCCACCCGAATCGAGCGATAAAGGATCCTTATTGGGACGGGTAACACCCATTGCAACCTACAGTAGCCATAGGCTTAGGCGCCGGGTTGCGGCTTCGGGGTTAAAGCACTGGAAGAATTTGGGACTGCACCACTGCTGGGCACTGACGCCCGCTTCCCCGAGGAACTCGATGGAGATTCGTCGTCAAGGTTACGTACTACACCTTCACCCCGCAGCAAACCTTCCACGTCAGCCGCCCCCAAGGTTTCATATTCAAGCAGAGCTCCAGCAATTGCGTGAAGTTGATCAATATGCCCCGTCAGAATTTCGCGGGCTTTGGCCTCAGCTTCCTCTATAAAATTGCGAATTTCCTGGTCAATCAATTCAGCTGTAGCGTCTGAAACATTTTTGTGCTGAGTGACGGAGTGACCGAGAAAAACTTCTTCATCATTTGCATCGTACAGCAACGGCCCGAGTTTATCGCTCATACCCCACTCAGTAACCATCTTTCTAGCCAACCCAGTGGCCTGCTGAATATCGTTCGCCGCCCCAGTGGTGACCTGTTCAGCACCAAAAATTAATTCCTCCGCCACCCGGCCTCCGTACATGCCTGCCAGCCTCGATTCAAGTTCCTGCTTGGTGTGGCTGTACCGATCGCGCTCAGGCAAAGACATGGTAACCCCGAGTGCCCTACCGCGCGGAATAATCGTAACCTTATGCAAAGGATCGTGACCAGGCATGTGTGTACCTACCAAAGTGTGTCCAGCTTCGTGATAAGCAGTTACCTTCTTCTCGTCTTCCGACATGACCGCCGAGCGTCGCTCGGCACCCATCATAACCTTATCCTTGGCGGTCTCGAACTCAGCCATGGTAACCACACGGCGACCGATGCGTGCCGCCAGCAAAGCGGCTTCGTTTACTAAATTAGCGAGGTCTGCGCCAGAAAACCCTGGCGTGCCTCGTGCTATAATTTTCGAGTCAACGTCCGGCGCCAGTGGCACCTTTTTCATATGAACTTTCAAGATTTTATCACGGCCCAAGATGTCTGGGTTTGGAACCACTACTTGGCGGTCAAAACGGCCCGGTCTCAGTAATGCTGGGTCAAGTACGTCGGGACGATTGGTTGCCGCAATCAAAATGACACCTTCGCTAGATTCGAATCCATCCATTTCTACCAGCAACTGATTAAGAGTTTGCTCTCGCTCGTCGTTGCCGCCTCCAAGGCCGGCGCCCCTATGCCGACCTACAGCATCAATCTCATCAATAAAAATGATACATGGAGCATTCTTTTTGCCCTGTTCAAACATGTCGCGGACTCGGCTTGCCCCTACCCCGACGAACAACTCCACGAAATCCGAACCCGAAATAGTAAAGAACGGTACGTTAGCTTCACCCGCTATAGCACGGGCAAGCAAAGTTTTTCCGGTGCCCGGCGGACCAATCAAAAGCGCCCCTTTAGGTATGCGACCACCGAGCCGTTGGAATTTTTGAGGATCCTTGAGAAACTCAACAATTTCCTGAAGTTCCTCCTTAGCCTCATCAATTCCGGCAACATCATCAAAAGTTATCCGCCCTTGCTTTTCGGTAAGCATTTTTGCCCGTGATTTCCCAAATCCAAGCGCCTTTCCGCCGCCGCCCTGCATCTGACGCATGAAAAAAATCCAAACTCCGATAATCAACAACATAGGCAACCAATTGAGCAAAACCCCATACAGGGGCGACACTCTCTCGTCGCCGGAAGGCTTTACGTCGATCAACACTGCATTCGATCGCAATCGACTCACCAGACCTGGATCGTCTGGCATGTAAGTTGAAAAACTCTGACCAGTACCAGCGAGATGACCAGTGATTTGGTTTCCCTCTATAGTAACATCGCGAACCTGACCACCCTCGACGCGGTCCAGAAACTCTGAAAATGCGAGTGGTGTCGCCGGATCGCGGGTCGACTGACCTTTAAACAGGTTGAACAAAGTCAAGAGCAGAAGGGCAATGATGATCCAAAGCGCTAGATTACGGCCAATATTATTCACTACAGAAAACCTCCAATCACTTTGACAACCCACTGTTATATCATATCACTGGAACACACTCGCCGTCACTTAGTGTTACCCGTCACAGGAACTAATGAATTAACCCCTTGAAAAGGGGGGGCAGCAAACGCTCGTCGGGGTCTGAAATTAGCAGTAAACGGCTGCTGCCCGCCCCCAAAACTGTCATCCCTTGAATAATCTAAGTGAGGTACGGCGACTAAACCGTCAAGATCCCACAATGCGGGTAAGCAGTACCGAACAAACAACGGTAGGGTTCGTTCGTTAACGCCAGACCGTTTTCGTTTAACAGCACACCAGCCATTTACACCTAGTCGGTGAACTTTGAATTGACGCCTGCCCCCAACACAGCATCGGCCTAACGCAACATGGAATCTATGGTCCCAAAGCGACCATTGACCAGGCAGCAGGCTCAGCACATGATCTGCAGCCGCTGGCTCCCGACAGATAAGAATTCCATTCCGACTCGGGGTTATGCAACAACCGCCTAAAGTCCGCCCTCCCGCTATCTGATTTTTACGAAGCGCCTCGTAAAGTAATAATAAACTCTCCCGGCGCGCACCGTATTTGTTGCCACCAATAGCAAGTAATATTTGAGTTAGAGCGCGCAAACCAACCTTGGTCGGCGCTTCCGCAAGTAGCATCTGATCAAGCCAGCAGAATCCAGCCGGATCTATCTGTGTAACACGAACAAGCAAAAGCGCTGTCACCTCGTCGGCCCCTCCACGAACGCTAGCATAATCAGACGCGACCGTGGCTATGTGCGCAGCCCCCTTATTTTCTTCCGATAGCTTGGCGAGTTTTCGCCGAACATGAGTCCGGCCGTAGGTCGGATCGTCGTTTGAAGGGTCCTCAACCCAACGCTGATGCATACACAGCAGGGTAGCCCGCAGCCTCGTACCAGGAACAGAAAGAAGAGGCCGCAGCAAGCGCACATTGTTATGTTCCCATACTATCGGCATGGCCGCCAAGCCATCCGCCCCACTGCCGCGTGCTTTACGTAGCAAATGGGTTTCCGCCTGATCGTCACGATGATGGGCTAACGCCAGATGTAAAACACCGGCACGTCGACACCACCCAGTTAGCAACTCATACCGGGCCTCCCGGGCCGCGGCCTGACTCGTTCGCCCAAGCTTCTCGTCGCTCCATACTAAAACGTGATACTCGATAGAATAATTTGCCAACCACCCCACAAGCTGTTGTATTTCCCGTTTGGCTTCCGGCCGCAGTTGATGGTCAACAATCAACGCAACAGCGCGCCCTCGGCGGCGGCGCAGCCAGCTGTCCAGCAGTAAAACGAGGCAAAGACTATCAGCGCCGCCGGAAACACCAACCGCTACTAAAGGCTCCGCTTCGAGCAGACCGAATAGTCTAATCAGTTGGTCAAATTCACGCGCGTTAATCGGGCTAGAAGATAAGGGTTTCTTTTGGGGCACTCACTGACAACCCGCCTTTGCACGTTCTTGCTCGAGTCGCGTGATTATTACCGCTGGCGCATTGGGGTGATCGTCATTTAATTCTTTGAAGATGACGCAGGCGTTTGCATCATCCATCGCACCACGAAACGACATACCAAGCTTTAAAAGAATGTCCGGAGCTTTCGGCCCTGTTGGAAATTTCTTATAGCCCTGAGCAAAGGCTCTCTTTGCATTTTCATAATCGTCACGCACATAAAACGTCTCTCCTAGCCAGTAAAAGGCATTTCCAGAGAGTTCGTGATCCGGATAGTTTTCAATGAATACCCTGAGCGCTAATTCCGCCTGTCCATAATCGGCTCTGCGCAACAATTGATATGCAGCGTCATACGATTCCTCAGGGGTCAAAGAACTGTTGGGGTTTTGATCCACAGACAACATGACTGCAGCCACAACATTCTCCCTTCCACCTTTTTCAGCCTTTCCCTCCGATGAGATTTCGCCTAGGACGCCCATTGTCTCATAATGTTCTACATTAGGATCTTGGTCGACCGCCACTGGGCGGCTATTCCCGTCCCCGACATCAGAACGAACAACAGGGGCAGTCTCAACGATAGGGCCATTGGCCGACAAGGTTGGTGCTGACCGACCCACCCGAAGAGCTGACAAATGCCCCTCGATACCGTCAAAACGAGCCATGACCTCCTCAGATAGACTGTTCATACGATCTAGTACCAGGCCAAGGTTATGTTGGGTCCGTTCAAATTGTCCCGTTAGCGCGAACAATTGCTCCTCAATCTCATTTAAGCGCAATTCCTGGTGAGCCAACACACTATAAATAGACTCCACGTTTCCCGTAGAACGGGCAGCAATGTTGGCTTCTCCCTCGACTCCCAATCGGCGCTGAACACCAGACATATCCCGATCCAGCCGATCAAGGCGATGCATTACAGCCTCGAATTCAACGACGTTCTGCTGCGCCAAAGGGAAAGAGGCTGGCGCTACATTTAACAGAATCACGAGAGGCACTATCCGCGCTAAACGCCTAACCACATATGTGCCCCTAGGATCTGGCAGCAATTTGCTTTCCAAAATATTTGTCAAATTTCCGGTGATCGTGATCAAACATTCAAAATATCGAGTACATATTTTGCTGATGGAGTTCACGAACAGATACGGTAAAATTATGGCAGAAATGTGAGACCGTCTCGACACGAATTTAGCAACTGTACCCCACGCCTCGCAGACCGAGCCACCGCAAAAGATGGCAAACGCTTCAAGCCCCGCAATGTGCCGTGATTAAATCCGACCAAGCAATCGTCAGCTAGTTTACTTCCGATAGACCAACGCGATTTTGCGCCCACGCAGCCTCATTATGACCAAGCACAATGGGTCTCTCTTTACCATACGAGACGGTGGATATACGGGTAGGGTGAATACCAAGAGAAATCAGGTAATTCCGTGCCGCATTAGCACGCCGTTCCCCAAGAGCTAGATTATATTCCCTGGTCCCACGCTCATCACAGTGACCAGCAATGGTAATCACAAGCGCTGGATTTTGTTTTAAAAACTGGGCCTGTCGGCGAAGCGTCTCCTCACCGTCGGAGCGCACGGAAAATTTATTGAAATCAAAAAACACCCGATCACCGACTTCTTGGACCAGCTTGTCCTGCGACGACATGGTCGGCTCAACCGCTGCCACTTCGACCCCACCTGCCCCAACTTCACCACCACCGGCGCCGGCGCCGCCAGCCCCTTCATGCTCTACGGACCAGACCTCTTTGCCGCCGGCACCTTCACCGGCACCCTCAGCTGATCCATCTGGAGCTGTTTCACAAGCAGCAACAAACAGCAGTACGCCACTTAGGGTGAGCAATTTAGACCACATCTAGTCCGACCTCCTCACTATCGCCGCCTCAACAGGATTGTAATTAAATCGTCCGTTAAGGACCAAATCATCATTGTAATACAATCGTTTCACAATGAGCCAAACAAACTCTGCCTGATGTTAGTTTGAAAATCTTAAGGAATCAAGGGCGACCATGCCGGATCGGAAGCATCCATTGGAGTAATTACTTCGCGTTCATTGGTACCCGTTATATCGACACTATAAAGCCTCACATCACCGGCCATGTCATCACTGGGCTGATCCTCGCGGAAAAACATTAGTACCCGCCCATTTGGCGCCCAAGTTGGGCCTTCCGTTAGGTACCCCTTTGCTATTCGCCGCTCATCACTACCATCGGGGCGCATAACGCCAATAGAAAAGACGCCTTTATTTATGTTGGTAAATGCTATCCAATCTCCACGCGGTGACCACACCGGCGTCGCATATTTGCCATCACCCCAGCTGATGCGCTGCTCTTCTCCGCTTGGGTCTGCGTCCATTACGTAAATTTGTTGCTTGTCTGACCGGTCAGATTCGAAGGTGATGTGCTTCCCATCAGGCGAATAGGATGGGGCAGTTTCAATTGCTGGATGGTTGGTTAGCTTTTCCACAACGCGCGTGCGGAGGTCCATCACATATATGTCTGAGTTTCCATTGGGCGCCATCGACATAATCACCTTATTACCATCCGGTGAAAAGCGAGGTGCAATAGTCATAGTGGGGAAATCACCCAGCACCTCTTGTTTGCCTGTATCGATATTGTAAATATAGACACGCGGCTTATCGTTGAAATATGACAAATATGTGATCTCTTGTAGAGTTGGTGAAAACCGTGGCGTAAGTGCCATGTGTTTGCCGTCAGTAAGAAATCGGTGGTTTGCACCGTCTTGATCCATTAGAGCTAGTCTTTTGACGCGCTTATCTCGTGGCCCCGATTCAGCGACATAAACGATGCGCGTGTCGAAATAACCCCCTTCGCCGGTGACACGCTTATAGATTGCGTCAGAAATTAGGTGGGCAATGCGCCGCCAATTTTCTCGCGGAGTTGATAGTGATAACCCCACCAAATGTTCCCCGGCCAATACATCCCAAAGACGAAACTCAACCCTGACCTGGCCATCAGACTGTAATTGCACTCGACCTACCACTAAAAATTGTGCATTAATTTGGCGCCAATCAACAAACCTTGGCATAAGTTGCAAGTCTTCCGGGGCTTGCTGAAACGCTCTACGGTCTATTGGTCGGAATTGGCCTGACCGCTCCAAATCAGCAGTCACAACATCTGCGATAGATATACCCACCTCATCCTCATCAACCCCACCACCATATAACTCTGTGATCGCGATGGGGTAGGGCTCAACGACGCCACGTGTAATGTCAATTTCGGTTACTGCGTGTGCCAGAAGTGGGTATACGACCACACAAAGCACCGCCATATACATCGCACTCGTAATCAATTGGCGGTCGAATCTCCAACATTCCTCGAAAAAGCGCCTGCGGTAAGTTATACGCATCAGCCAAACATTTCCCTTGGATCGAAGTTAATTTTCATATCCCGCCAAAGATGATATTTCTCGGGCGAAAGATTTTTGATCTGGTCAGTCTTTAAAACAGCCCGAACCGTGCTTTCTGCCATTGCTCGGTAAAACGGATCAGTCTTCATTTGAACCTGGTCCACTACCGAAACATCTAACACTGTGCCATCAGGCCCTAATTGGATACGCAGCGTCACCTGCATATTCTGCACATTTCGCCCACCTGCCGGCAAGTGCCAGTTCTTCTGAATTTGGTAACGGATATTGTCGAGCTCCGTCATACTGAGCGGCGCATCAGGCGTAAATTTACTATCTGCTCTGGCCAGAATTTCCTCAAACGGGTCTTTGGTGGGCAAAGCAGGTTTGCTTTCTTCAGGTTCATGCTCGGACCTTGCCACTCGGGACACCTCGAGTTCCTCGACGCTCTTGAGAACCGATGCAAACGGGTCAGGCTTAGACGGCGGATTAGGCTTCTTTATCGGAACCTCTACATCGTCCACCAAACCTACACCCTCAACCTGTTTTTGCAGCTCCTCTTCCAGCGGGAGCGGGGCGGGCTTTGGCGGAGGCGGCGTCGAGACTGTACGAATCGAATTTCTCGATGACGGAGGTGGAGGCGCTGGTGGCGGGTCTATTCCTGGAGCCCTATCTTCCTCTCTCAACTCTTTTTTGGCTTCCAGTTCGGAAGAATGTTCCGGTAGATTTCGCCTTTCATCGACCGTAAAAAGTTCCACTACTACAACATGTTCTCCGGACAACTCATCATATTTCAAGTGCGGTAAACCTAAATAAAGTAGTGCGAGAGCAACTCCATGAAAAAGCGCGGACATTATAACCGGACCACCCACCTGTCACTCCTCCGACTCTATCGTGAACGGCATTTTGGTAATCAATGCAACTTTGCTAAATCCAGCACTGTTGATCGCACTCATGATTTCCATGACCAACCCGTAATTGATTTCCTTATCACCACGCAGAAAAATTCTGGTGTCAGGATTTTCACCTGTGATGGCTCGCAATTTCGGAACCAAATCTGGAAGTACAATTGGGCTCTCCTGCAAGTAGATTTGGCCGGCACTATTTATCGATACAGTCAACGGTTCATCGGTACCCTGTATTACATTGGCTTCCGCACTTGGAAGGTCTACTTTGACTCCGACCGTAAGCAACGGGGCCGTAATCATGAACACAACGAGCAATACCAACATTACGTCCACAAACGGCGTTACATTGATCTCAGCCATTGGCCGGTAACGATGCTTCAACTGAGTTACAGTGCGACCCCTCACTGGATCTGCCATCACATGGAACCCTCACCCAATTGCCGAGAAAGCAACGTCGTGAATTCTCCAGCGAAGCTCTCCAAACGACCCGCGTATCGCCCTAGATCATTCGACAACTTATTGTAGGCAACCACTGCCGGAATAGCCGCCACCAAACCGAGCGCAGTCGCAAGTAATGCTTCCGCGATCCCCGGGGCAACCACGGCAAGCGACGTGTTTTTTGTCACAGCGATTGCTTGAAAACTGTTCATGATTCCCCAAACCGTGCCAAACAAACCGACGAACGGTGCAGTCGAACCGACAGTGGCCAGAAAGCCAATATGGCGTTCCAGTGACTCCATTTCCCGCGCCAGGGTAACGTTTATGACCCGGTCAATTCGCCCTTGTAGATTAGAGTGGGCAGTCCCGTCGTGGCTGGTGAATCCGCGTTTGGCTGCATGCGTCCACTCACGCATCGCGACCACAAACAGAGCTGCTAGCGGATGCTCCGGCGTGCTCCCTACGCGCTCATAAAGTTCCTCTAGCGAGCCACCGGACCAAAACGCTTCCTCAAACTGTTCGGCCTGTTGGCGCAAACGACGGAAATATCGAATTTTGTTAATAATTATTGCCCAGCACCAAATTGACGACAGCGCCAAAACAATCATTACTACCTGTACCACCAGGTCAGCTTGCATAACCAATCCCCAGATTGACAAGTCACCCGAGGACCCCGCTTCTCCCAATGCTACAGACTCAATGGCTGCCATCTCAGCATGCCCCCTGACTGACTTGTAAATAGGTTTCAAGTGCAGAGCGCACTTCCACGGGCAGACGCGCCGGGACACCGGATTGATCCACGCAGGCAATACGTAGATCCAAACATGCCGTCGCCCCCTTCTTACCCTGCACAATTTGCTTGGTTAGCAAACTGGCGCCGCGAATGCCGCGAATTCTCGTATGTACTTCAAGCTCATCATCAAGTCGCGCTGGCTTTAGATATTCAATATTGCAAGAACGTACAGCAAACCGCACACCCGACTTTTCAAATAATGTGTTTTGGTCGATTTTCACCGAACGCAACATCTCAGTACGCGCACGCTCAGCAAAACGAAAATAGTTAGCATAGTAAACTATGCCGGCTGCATCGGTATCCTCATAATAAACCCGGATCGGGAAAATATGCACATTGTCATTCAACGGCTGATACTCGTTAACTGGCATCAGTGCTCTCTTTTTGAAGCAAAGGTAATTGCGCATCGTCACGCGGCAGTCGAACATCCTTCATATCGTCCGGTTTGACCTTCTTCATATGCTCAAATCCACGAACGGTAGCCATCCGACCACGCGGACTACGATTGACATAGCCCTGCTGAATTAAATATGGCTCGATGACATCTTCGATCGTATCCCGCTCCTCAGACAAAGCCGCCGACAAGGTCTCGACTCCAACCGGGCCGCCATTGAATTTCTCGAAAATACAAAGCAAATAATTATGGTCCATCTCGTCAAGACCTTGATGGTCAACCTCAAGACGCTTCAGCGCCGCATCAACAGCGTCTGTGTCAATTTTGTTCGTTTTGGCGACCAGCGCAAAATCTCCCACCCTTCGTAACAAGCGTCCCGCGATCCGGGGCGTGCCACGGGACCGATGCGCAATCTCGCTTGCACCCTTATCCGTTAAAGGAATATCCAACCGACCCGCCAAACGGAGTACAATTTCCTTTAAATCTTTTTCGTCGTAAAAAGTGAGCCTGCTTGGTATCCCGAAACGGTCGTAGAGTGGGGTCGTTAACAAGCCAGTGCGCGTCGTAGCCCCAATTAATGTGAAGGGTGCAAGGTTAAGGCGCACGGATCGCGCTGCGGGGCCCGCACCAATTATCAAATCGAGCTGGAAGTCTTCCATCGCAGGATAAAGAACTTCCTCTACTTGTGGCGGGAGCCGGTGAATTTCATCGATAAACAGAACATCGCGTGGCTCGAGGTTGGTAAGCAACGCAGCAAGATCTCCTGGTCGGACAACCACAGGACCAGAGGTCATTCGAAAGCCAGCACCGAGCTCGCGCGCAATGATATGGGCAAGCGTTGTCTTACCCAACCCGGGCGGACCCGACAAAAGGACGTGATCCAGGGCAGCCGATCGCTGGCGCGCGGCGGCAATGAATGTCCGCAAATTGGAACAAAGCGCTGATTGACCTATAAATTCATCAAACAGCTGCGGGCGGCGAGTTTCAAAAGTTTCAAAGGGCGAATCTATAATATGCTGGTTGCCTGCCACTGCTCGCTCAGTCGATTCCGGAACGGTCATTAACCGAGCTCCTTGAGACCCGCACGAATTAAGGACTGCAAATCGCCATCATCAGCAAGTACGCGCGAAGCCACACCAATAGCCCTGAAAGCTTCACTTCGGCCATAACCCAAATTAACCAATACAGAAATCGCATCGGCTGACATATTTCCATCGCCAGTAGACTCAAAACCCACGTACTGAGCCGACGGCTCTAGTGGGGTTTCACTCATCTTGTCTTTAAGTTCGGCCAAAATTCGATTTGCTACCTTCGGGCCGATTCCGTTTGCACGAGTCAGTGGCACGCGATCGCGAGCAGCAATTGCCTGGGCTAAATCTTCGGGACCTAGTACCGACAATAATCCGAGCGCAACCCGCGCGCCAACTCCCTGAACGGTTTGCAACAAGGTAAACCAGTCCCGTTCCCGCGCTGCCCCAAACCCGTAAAGATGAATATGGTCCTCACGCACATGTGTATCAACGAACAGCTCAACTAACTCACCAATGCCAGGCAGAGAACGTAAAGTGCGTGCCGAGCAATACAGCAGATATCCCACCCCACTCACGTCGATCACAGCCCAATCCTCACCCGCCGAATCCAGCCGGCCGCGAAGTTTAGCAATCACGCTGACACCCCACCCGCTACCCGTTGCGCCCCACCAAAACTATGATGTGCGTGGCAAATTGCTACCGCGAGCGCATCCGCCGCATCCGCACTCCGTGGATCTGCCGATGGCAACAAATGACGCACCATCATTTGTATCTGCTGCTTTGCCGCACTACCTGTACCAACTACAGAACGTTTGACAACCCGATTTTGGTACTCCGCAACATCCAGGCCAGCAAGCGCCGGCGCCAGAAGCACAACACCTCGCGCCTGGCCGAGCTTCAAAGTGGAGGTTGCGTTCTTACTAACAAAAGTTTCTTCAACTGCGGCAGAGGTAGGGTGCCACATCTTAATAACCTCGTCTAACCCACCGTATAAAATGGCGAGCCTCCCCGCCATCATCATTGAGGCGGATGTACTAATCACGCCGCAGGCGACGTACCTTAGACGAACGCCATCAAAATCGACTATCCCCCAACCGGTATTGCGAAGCCCGGGGTCGAGGCCGATCAGGCGCGTGTTCTCGGTCACGACAGTTCAGACATTCAATTTCTGCAAAACCTGATCGCTAATTTCAAAATTAGCGTGAACAGACTGCACGTCATCGTTATCCTCAAGAATCCCGATCATCTTAAGTAAGGTCCGCGCCGAATCTTCGTCCAATGATAATGTGGTCTGGGGAAACCATTCGAGCCTGGCAGACTGCGCCGCGCCAAATCGCATCTCCAATGATTCACGAACTTGATTGAAAGAGTCTGGATTGCAGATCACTTCATGACCAACACTCGCAAATTCGACGTTCTCTGCGCCGGCCTCAAGTGCAGCCTCAAACATTTCATCCTCACTCGCTGTCTCCGCGAGATACTCAATCAAACCGACCCGATCAAACAAGAAATTCACACTACCTGTTTCCCCCAGGTTCCCGCCATGCTTGGTAAAAGCAGAACGGACCTCAGACGCGGTGCGATTACGATTGTCCGTCAATGCCTCTACAATCACCGCGACTCCATTAATGCCATAACCCTCATAGCGAACTTCCTGGAAATCTGCACCATCATCGTTGTCTCCGCCACGCTTAATCGCACGTTCAATATTGTTGTTTGGCATGTTAACTGCCCGCGCTGCTGATATCGCAGTGCGAAGTCGCGCGTTCATATCAGGATTAAGCCCGCCAGCTTTTGCAGCAACCGTTAGCTCGCGAGCGTGCTTAGCAAACAGTTTTGCACGTTTGGCATCTTGCGCGCCCTTCCGATACATGATGTTCTTAAATTGGGAATGGCCAGACATTGCCAGGTTCTAAAGCCTTTCCAAGGTCCTGATCCGCGCACCAGCAGCAGTACAAAAATCACAAAGACCTGATCCAACCAGCAGCATTATCTCGCTTATCAGCTCAATGTGGCAAGAATTTGGCTAAACTGGTCCAATCATTTTGGCCAACGCTCATCGAGGTGGGGGCCCTGGACAACCATCGCCACACGGCGAGCGAGGCCAGTTCGCGGATCAACCTCAATTAGCACGCCGCAGGCGGTCCCCGGGCCGGTAGGTGGCTGCACACGCCCAACCGGCATCCGGGATTGGAACCGACGAACCCAAGCTTCTTTGTCGCCACCTATCACAGAATCATAATCACCACACATGCCAGCATCTGTCTGAAAACCGGTGCCTTTGGCTAGCACCCTGCCATCAGCAGTGGGAACATGAGTGTGGCTGCCTACTACTGCCGATACTTTGCCGTCAAGCATATGGCCGAGTGCTTGTTTTTCGCTGGTCGCCTCGCCATGTACATCGACCAAAATCGCATCAGCGCTCTTGGACAGTCTATGGCCATTTAGGAACTGAGCAACACATTGAAATGGATCATCTAGCGGATCCATGAATAGTCGAAGCATCACATTTATCACGATCACTCGGGCGCCTGAAGCAGCAGTGAATAAGCGCGCACCCGCACCTGGGGTGCCAATCGGATAATTATGGGGACGTAGCAGTCGCCGTTCCTGGTCAAAATACGGAATGATTTCACGCTGATCCCAAACATGATTGCCGGTAGTAACTACGTCAACGCCAGCGTCGAAAAACTCCTCGCAAATAGCAGGCGTAATGCCAAAACCGCCGGCGGCATTTTCTCCGTTCGCGATCACGAAATCGACACCAAGTTCTCGTCTCGCGCGTTTTACGGTTGCGTACATGGCTTTGCGCCCCGACTGGCCAACCACATCACCACAAAATAAAAGCCGCACACAAACCTCCCTCTAAATACCTTTTCCAAGAGCGTGAGATGTACCTTGGATTCGTCTTGCACGCTCCTCCGTTATGATCCAGTCCAGCGCCACATCATGGGTTTCAGCCGGCACCTTGTTAACGTACTGGTCCTCGAAAGCGACGCCGATCGAAATTGCCCCCGATGAAGCTAACACCGACAAGGTACAATCGTAATAGCCGCCGCCATACCCGAGTCGATGGCCTCGCCCATCAAAGGCTATTAAAGGAACTATTAGCAGGTGGGGCACGACTTCGGCGGAGTCCCCGGGGGGCACACGGGTCCCGAATGTTGAAGCTACCAACGGGTCAAAAGGGGACCACACTCGGAACGACAAAACCTTTGTGTGCTCGACCACAACTGGCAAGCATAGATCGTTCCCACGTTTATGAAGTCGGCCAAGTAAAGGTAGAACATCAAATTCGGCTTCAATTGGCCAATAACCCGCAATCCTAACACTCCGGCTCGGCGCCACGTGAGCAAGAAAATAATCTGCCAGCCGATCGGAATCAATTTCCGTTCTCACACCATGGCGATTGGCGCGTCGCGCTCGACACTTCTTACGAATGTCTGATTTAGTATCGTTAGCCATTCGATTCACAAGCATTGCCGAGTCAGGGCGCAATGGGCGCCGTAACTAACAAGTGTCAGCAAGTGCAGGAGAGGCGGGACCACGATGACCGTCGGCCCTCTGATCCACTGTGGCCTGCTGGTGCAGGTGGGTGCCATATGCCGACGGCACACCGCCGGTAGGGACAGCTCCCTAGTGAACATCGTTGGCCCAGGAACATATCGGCACTAACAAATCACGCAGTACCCGCCGGAGAGAAAGTCTAGCGCGTCTCCCGCTCATATGGAATGGTCACTATCAATCGTAACGCTACTCACGCGGCGAGGCTGCACCCAAACCAATCTGGTCCGATTCCAGCTGACTAGCCACACCTTTTATCGCAACAGCCGCCCGATCTAGCCGCTCAACCACACCCTCCGCTACCGCGTTAACAGCCTCGTCTCCAGCAATGCGAGCACGATCATTCGCCTCTGATAGCTCATCCGCCATCACAAGACTGGTCATAGCTAGAAGATGCGCCTCACCAATTTGGCCAACATTCTGCACCAAATCTTTTACGCGTTTATCAATGTGACGACCAAGTCGGATTATATGTTCCTCCTCTCCTTCCTCACAGGTGATCGGGTATTTGCGTCCGTTGATATGAACTGAAATTTCCGGCATATCATCTATCTAATAACGTGCGCACTTTGCTGGAAGCAATCTCTAGCCGCGACGATACTACTTCGGTAACAGCCTGCAAGTCCGCATACTTTTGTTTCATCTCTGTGAGAGCTTCCCCGACTCGTTCGCGTTCGCCGCGCAAAGCTGTCAACTCTCGCGCTGATCCGGATAATCCGTGCTCTGCTTTTTTCAGCAGGCCATCAACTGCTATCTGAAGCTGTTCGAGTGCCTTTTGAAGCCGTTCTCCAGCCGCATCGAGATTATCTTTCGCCAATAAGCCACACCCCGCTAGTACCAAAAAGTCTTTCACACGGTACACGAACAAGGATAGAACCACGGCTGCAGCATCGTCAACCGACACAAACAAGTTTTAGTGCGAAATCCTGCCGATGGTTGGTTGACGGCCGGCGCGATGCAGGTAAGGTGCGATTTTACTGGGGCCCATCGGAGCCCGCGCAAAATCGAAACCTGAAGCCAAAACAAATCTTGGATGAAAACTTCAGATACAAAGCTGAAAACTGTCAATACCACCACCACTTCAGTCGAAGTTAGCCATGAGGAGTTGGCAAACGCAATCCGCGTGTTGACGATGGATGCCGTTCAGAGTGCCAAATCGGGACATCCGGGTTTGCCGATGGGCATGGCCGACGTGGCCACGGTATTATTCTCACAATTTCTGAAATTCGATCCGGACGCGCCACATTGGCCAGATCGTGACAGGCTGGTGCTGTCGGCGGGTCACGGTTCAATGTTATTGTATGCGCTCCTTTATCTAACAGGTTACGCCGGTATGGATATCGGGCAACTGTCCACTTTCCGCCAGCTGAAAAGCTCAGCGGCGGGCCATCCCGAATATGGATCAGTTGGGGGCATAGAAACGACCACAGGACCACTTGGTCAGGGGATAGCAAACGCCGTTGGCATGACCCTAGCCGAACGCATGATGGCGGCACGTTACGGCGTCGATCTTGTAGAC
Source organism: Alphaproteobacteria bacterium MarineAlpha9_Bin6 (assembly GCA_002937585.1). Classification (GTDB taxonomy): domain Bacteria; phylum Pseudomonadota; class Alphaproteobacteria; order UBA7887; family UBA7887. Next base: position 43,189 of record PTKE01000006.1, read on the forward strand.
CACCGCACATATGTAATCGCTGGCGATGGTTGTCTTATGGAGGGCATCAGCCACGAAACAGCGTCGTTAGCCGGCCACTTAAAATTGTCGCGTTTGACACTTCTATTCGATGACAATGGCATTACGATAGATGGACCGACAAGCCTAGCGGTATCTGATGACCAAGGTGCTCGTTTCGCCGCATTAGGTTGGCATGTTCAGCGTATCGACGGCCACGATCCGGAGGCGGTGGCAAACGCAATTAGGGAGGCGAATGGCGATCCACGCCCATCAATGATAGCGTGCCAAACTACTATTGGTTATGGCGCACCAACCAAACAGGGCACCTCTGCAGCCCATGGCGCTCCTCTGGGGGAGGAGGAGATTGCAGCTGCCAGACTAGTTCTTAACTGGCATCACCCACCTTTCCAAATCCCTAAACGCGTTCTTGACCGATGGCGCCAGGTTGGGAAACGCGGCGACGCAACTCAGCAGGCTTGGGAGGCTCGGCTAGGAGCTTCCGACCAACGCGCAAATTTCGAAAATGCGATTGCTGGTCTGCTACCCACCGATTGGGCGGATGCACTAGATTCCTTTAAGGACACACAAATCGCATCTGGAAAAGCGGTAGCGACTCGCAAAGCCTCTGAATTAGTTCTTGAAATAATCAATCAAGAGATTCCTAACATGATCGGGGGATCCGCCGACCTCACCGGTTCCAACAACACGAAGGTTAAGAATATGGTGCCTGTAAAAGCCGGTGACTTCAGAGGTAATTATATTTATTACGGCGTACGAGAACACGCCATGGCAGCAGCCATGAACGGCATATCACTTCATGGCGGCCTCATCCCCTACGGCGGCACTTTCTTAGTTTTCTCTGATTATGCGCGCCCAGCAATGCGGCTTTCGGCACTAATGGGCCTCCGCGTAATTTATGTAATGACCCATGATTCGATTGGCCTCGGAGAAGATGGCCCCACTCATCAGCCCGTCGAACACTTGGCCGCGCTGCGTGCAATTCCTAATCTTGCAGTGTTTCGGCCCGCAGATTCTATAGAGACTGCAGAGTGTTGGGCCCTAGCTTTATCTCGAGAATCTGGCCCTTCGGTGCTAGCACTCACACGACAGAATTTGCCGATAGTTCGTTATAATACGGAACGAACCAATCCGTGTGCTGGCGGCGCCTACGAACTTCTTTCTGCTGACGGTGTTGCGGTAGTAACTTTACTTGCAAGCGGTTCAGAAATAGCGATTGCGGTTGAAGCCCGTGATCGGCTGCAAGACGCTAACATCCCCACGCGCGTGGTATCGATGCCTTGCTGGGAACTAATAGAAAACCTCGAAATCACGATGCGCGCGACCCTTCTTGGCCGAGGAACCCTTAGAGTCGGCATTGAAGCAGCCGTGCGCTCTGGCTGGGATCGGTGGATAGGGGAAGATGGAATGTTTTTTGGTATGACAGGATTTGGCGCATCTGCACCTTATAAGGATCTATATGATCATTTCGGGCTGACTGCCGAAAAAATCGCAACGAGGGTGCATCACCACCTGGATACAACGGCACCCCGTCAGAAAGGATAGCACCATGGCAGTTCGCGTTGGAATTAACGGATTTGGTCGTATTGGAAGATTAGTGATGCGTGCTGCGATCGAGACGAAACGTAGCGACATTCAAATAGTCGGTCTTAACGATCTGGGCCCAATCGAGACCAATGCCCACCTCCTACAATATGATTCTGTACACGGCCGTTTCCCAGCGAAGGTAGAAGTAAGGGGAGATAGCATCGATGTCGGTGGTGGACCAATCAAAGTGACAGCTGAACGAGACCCCTCGAGGCTGCCTTGGGCAGAGTTAGGGATTGATGTTGCTCTCGAATGCACTGGAATTTTTACCAGCCGCGAGGCTGCCTCCGCACACCTTGAAGCTGGCTCCAACCGTGTCTTGATCTCGGCCCCAGCAACCGGCGTGGATATGACCGTCGTCTACGGAGTTAACCACACCAAATTAACTGGCGAACACAAGATAGTCTCAAACGCCTCTTGTACAACCAATTGTCTAGCCCCCATTGCTAAGGCTTTGAACGACGCAATAGGCATTGAACAAGGTTTCATGACAACAATCCACGCCTTCACTGGCGATCAACCTGTCTTGGACACTTTGAACAAGGACCTGCGCCGAGCACGCGCTGCGGGCATGTCAATGATCCCGACCTCTACCGGAGCAGCACAGGCGGTCGGTCTAGTGCTGCCAGAGCTTGCCGGCAAACTCGACGGCACTGCTATCCGAGTGCCAACACCTAACGTGTCGCTTATCGATCTGACTTTCACCGCCGCAACCGTGACCAATGTAAAAGCAGTCAATGACGCAGTAGTTGCCGCTGCAAATGGGCCCATGGAGGGTATTCTTAACCTTAATGCCGTACCGCTGGTATCGATGGATTTTAATCACGATCCTGCAAGCTCGACATTTGATTTATCACAAACCTATGTTATTGGCGGTACTTTAGTCCGTGTTCTGTCCTGGTACGATAATGAATGGGGATTTTCAAATAGAATGAATGACGTCGCGGCCCTGTTGGGAGATCTGTAGAATTCGCGCTGTACCCGTGCCCGACAAATCATATCACACCCTTGACGATTTCGAAGTCAACGGGCAATTGATTTTAGTGCGGGCTGACTTGAACGTACCACTAGATAATGACCGCCAAATAACCGACGATACCCGGATTAAACGTTTAGTGCCGACTTTGGAAGAACTTTCCAGGCGCGGGGGTAGAACTATTTTGATATCCCATTTTGGTCGACCCGAAGGCAGGCGGATTAGAAATTTATCACTCGGGATTGTCTCTCCATCCCTATCGAAGGCACTTAACGGTGCCGATATAGCATTTGCTAACGATTGCATCGGCAATATTGCCAAATCGGTTGTTAACACGCTCAAACCAGGAGAATTTGCACTCTTGGAAAACCTTCGCTTTCATAAAGGTGAGGAAGCTAACGATTCAAACTTCGCCATCGAACTTGCTGCGCTCGGCACTATATATGTTAACGATGCTTTTTCTGCAGCCCACCGGTCTCACGCTTCGGTCGTTGGCGTGCCAGGATTGCTACCCCACGCCGCCGGAAGGTTAATGCAGGCGGAGCTAGAAGCACTTTCCAAAGTGCTCATCCATCCCGAACAACCGGTGATGGCAATCATTGGTGGCGCAAAAATTTCAACCAAGCTGAAGCTTCTTGGAAATTTGGTTGATCACGTTGACATACTCGCGATCGGCGGGGGCATGGCGAACACATTACTTTATGCGAAAGGTGTCGAAGTCGGCACCTCGATCTGTGAACCGGAGATGGCGAATGAAGCCAGAGAAATTCTCACCAAAGCAACTGCAAGTTCTTGTGAAATTTTATTGCCGGTCGATGTTGTGACGTTAACGGATGGCAAACTCGATGAAGAGCCACAAATTGTTTCCATCGATTCGGTGGCCTCCGGAACAAGAATTCTCGATATTGGTCCCGCAAGCACCGACCGCATTGGGAGTAGGATTTCCGGCTGCAAGACATTACTTTGGAATGGACCAATGGGTATGTTCGAATCTCCTCCATTCGACATGTCCACCAACTTCCTTGCACGCAAAACAGCAGAAATGACACAAACCGGCTCGCTAATCAGTGTCGCAGGTGGTGGTGACACTTTGGCGGCGCTTAGTCATGCGGGGGTCGAAACCGGGTTTTCCTACGTCTCCACTGCCGGCGGAGCATTCCTCGCATGGCTTGAAGGCCACTGCCTTCCTGGCGTTACGGCCCTCAAACCCTGAACGATTCATGCCTGAACACGGAGAAATCATCTGCCATTCTCGACAACATTTCGAAGCTGCTTTTGCCACCATCCGCCAACTCAAACCAGCCATAGCCCCAATTATCCGCACTGCCCCAGATGCGGCAGCGTACGCCGGCGCACTCTACTTAAGGGCAGCCGCAAGTCATTCCCAAAAATCGCCCGCTGAGATGGAACTCGTAGTTTTAGATTGCGGCGACGATCCGAGCCTAGTGCTCGGCGCACTTCGGGTGGGGTGGTCAGCCTTTGCGTTCACGGGATCGCCAATAGTGCATGATAAGGTCTCAGAGCTAATTGCTAGATGGGGGGCACATCTGGTCCAAATTAATCAAGGGCCGGTGCTAGATCTGCATGCTACTGCCGACCCAATAAGACGATGCCAAACTTGGCTCAGTGGCCTCGACCAAGGTATAACTTCAGGACAGAGATATGCCGCCCAGCAAGGCTGACCGCTGTCGCCTTTATCTGATCAGTCCCCCAGCGTTTGTATTGGACGATTTTTCCTGCCAATTGAGTGCGGCGTTAAACGCCGGGGACGTGGCTTGTGTCCAACTTCGCCTCAAGGGTGTAGATGACGATACAATCCGGGCTGCAAGCGCACAACTCATACCCATTTGCCACAATCATGGGGTCGCGTTTCTCATAAATGATCGGCCAGATTTGGCTGCCGACGTTGGTGCGGATGGTGTCCACGTTGGAGCCAATGACGCCAGTTATGCGGAAGCCCGCCGTTTAGTTGGGAAGAAGGCTATAGTGGGGGTCAGTTGCTACAATTCACGACACCTAGCGATAATTGCGGGCGAGGACGGCGCAGACTATATCGCCTTCGGCGCCTTCTTTCCCACATCCACTAAACAGCCACGGGTACGCGCCGAACCCGAACTCCTAACTTGGTGGCGCAACTCTACAACGGTACCGTGCGTAGCCATAGGAGGCATATCAGTTGAAAATTGCGGCGTCTTGATTCGTGCAGGGGCAGATTTCTTAGCGGTGATATCGGCGATCTGGAGCCATCCGTGTAATCCCGAGACAGCTGTAGCAGCTTTCAATAAAGAAATCGAGACACAGTCACGCACCACGATCAGCGCCTAACCCCGCAAGGTCAAACAGCTATAATTTCGTCAGCCAAGAGCGGACTCGTTGCCAGGAGCAGATCTAATTGTTACGGTCCGCACCTCTCTCCGCGCCATTTTTGAGAGTTGGTCCAAGCAATGAAGATAAACGGCAACTCCATTCGCCCAGGCATGATTATTGAGCACAAAGGCCAGATTTGGCGTGCGGTCAAATCACAAACTACACAGCCAGGAAAGGGTGGTGCTTATAACCAAGTCGAACTTAAAAATCTACGTGATGGCAGCAAGCTCAATGAGCGATTTCGCGCGGCCCAAGACATCGAACGCGTGCGACTAGAAGAAAAACCTTACCAATTTCTTTATGCAGACGGAGAGCAACTGACCTTTATGGATACCGAAAATTACGAACAAGTAACTCTAGATCTTGGCGTTATTGGTCAGGCAAGTACATTTCTACAAGATGGTATGGAAGTCATGATCCAATCTTATGAAGGTGAGGTGCTCGACGCTACGTTACCTGACACGGTGATACTGTCTGTAGCTGAAACTGAACCGGTAGTTAAAGGTCAAACTGCTACTTCAAGCTTCAAACCTGCCGTCCTCGAAAACGGCCTCCGCACCATGGTTCCCTCCCATATTGAAAGCGGCACACATATAATTGTGAACACCGTGGATGGTTCATATGCCGAGCGTGCAAAAAATTAACTTCTTGTTTTCAATTATCTCCGAATAATGGCTATCCGCTCAGCCGAGATTAACGTCATGGTGACTTGTGCCACTAAAGTTGCACGAGCTTTAACTCGTGACTTTGGCGAAATAGAACAGCTTCAGACAAGCCGTGCCGGCAGCGCGGAATTTACAGAGCGTGCATTTAATTACGGCACATCGGTTTTAAAAGAAATCCTAGCTAAAGCACGCCCTGACCGAGACGTGTTGTTGGCGGGCGTCACCAACCCGTTATTGGACAAAACTAGCGAATTGTGGATAGCGAACCCGATATGCGGGCGAGCTAATTTCTCCCATGGAATTCGTCATTTCGCAGTCACGGTCGCCCACGTGCGGGAGCAAGAAACCCTGGCCACAGTCATTTATGATTCGGTGCACGATGATCTTTATTGGGCGGAGAAAGGTATCGGAGCCTACAAGAATGACCGCCGCATTCGTGTCTCTGAACGTCGTCGGGTTGAAGACATGATGATTGGTAACTACGAAGTGACTGATAATGACCCATGTGTGCATCAGGCTCGAAGCACTCTAGCCCAACACACAGATGGTGTACGAGTGCTTGGGTCCATCGCTCTGGATTTAGCTTACGTAGCAGCTGGCTGCCTCGACGGCTTTTGGAGTTTATCTGCAGTGCCGTCTGATTGCGCAAGCGGAACACTGCTAGTGCAAGAAGCAGGTGGCTTTGCTAGCGGGATGTCAGGCACCAGCAAACCCACAGAAGGCACCGGCATTCTAGCAGCCAACGGCCGTTTACACGCCATGCTTGGAGCCTTGCTGCGCCAAGCCCAGTCTCCGCCGTCGGGTAGATAATTAGTTGTTCAGTGACCCAGGCCTCGTTATTGTCATATAAAAGTGGAACTCTGTGCTCTCTCAGCAAGCCCGAAGGAGCTAGCGATAACACAGAACATAGAGCGGAGAATTCGCCCATGCGCATAGCGGTGCGCACAATCGAACACGGGTCGCAAGGCACGCATTGCTTTGGCGCTTCTTGGTTCATAGCCTTGATCTTTGCAGCATACTTGCTCACCGACACTGGCGCTCTAGCACAACAAACCGTACAAATTGGGCCACGGGCACCGGCGGTTGAGATAAATGAAGACGCCGTATATTATTACGTACCAGTCCGTCGGAAGAGTGATAAACCTCTTCCTTTGTTTAATCCCACTAAAGACAGTTTGGAATCGCGAATAGTTGACCTCAATTCGCTCGACCGTTCGCGGCCGTTGAGCCCCTCTGTCAGGGAGCCTTCAGCATCCGAACGAGATAAAACACCGAACTCACGTGTAGTTGAATTACCGCCTATCCGCCGGTCATCGGCAGAATCGATGGCAACAGTAATTAATGCCATTGCCTCAGAAGATCGAACCCCCAAGGCTACAGCTTACCAAGAAGATTCACTAGCCGCTGAGGCCAACAGTTCGCCGCCAGTAAAAACTCCTGAGGAATTAGAGCTACCAACGGTGGCCGTGACTGAGATACTGCCGGACCCATCGTCTTCAAGCGTTGAAAATGCAGAGGCGCCCGTCCCGGCTCCACCACCCGAACTTCAACCAACGCCAGGTGAGCGAGATCAAACCAAGTTGGCTGCCATCGCACCCGCAGCACCGCAGGGTCAATCTGAAGCGACACCTTTGCCTTCTATTTCAACAGATCAGATGACAGTGTTATTTAATAGTGGTGACAGTACGATCGAAGACAGCAACGAGGCAACTTTGCGATCTATTGCCGCCCAGATCAACGCAGAAGAACGGACACGCTTGCAACTAAGAGCATATGCGAGCGCCCAGAATAGTTCAGCCAGCGCCGCGCGGCGACTATCTCTTTCCCGTGCGCTGGCTGTTAGATCTTTTCTGATAGAGTCTGGTGTCAATTCAACTCGCATCGACGTCCGAGCTCTTGGCGCAAAGAGCGAGTCGGGACCAGCAGACCGCGTTGATTTGGTCGTTATAAATTAGTTGTCGTCCGGGTCGCGTGGGGAGAACGTAAGGTTGTGAGCCAGTCGCTAAATCCAACCGATGAATAAGCCAAGTCGCTTCACCGCTCGTATGGTGGTTTTTTTAGCACTCGCCGCTGGAGTGGTAGTGTTGCTATCCGGGCCTCTACTTGAAGCGTTCCGAGCCAATCCGCCCCTTAATGGACTAATACTTGGTGTCCTGCTGATCGGGATAATTTATTGTTTCCGACAAGTCGTCCAACTGGCCCCCGAGGTTCGATGGATTGAGACCTTCCGCACCAACCAACCGGGCCTATCGACACAAACAGCTCCAAAATTATTGTCTCCCACTGCGCGTCTGCTCGCTGGCCGCAAGGGTAGCAAGGTCATGCTGTCGGCAATAGCCATGCGTTCCTTGCTTGACGGCATTAGTGCACGATTAGATGAATCTCGTGATATTTCGCGCTATTTAATCGGATTACTAATTTTCCTTGGTCTACTTGGCACTTTCTGGGGATTACTCGAGACGGTCAGCTCGGTGGGGCAAGTCATCAGTAACCTGTCTGTAGCCAACGATGATATCGTTCACACCTTTACTAAGCTCAAGGAAGGGCTTGCAGACCCTCTAAACGGCATGGGAACTGCGTTTTCATCTTCGCTTTTCGGCTTAGCTGGAGCGCTGGTGCTCGGTTTTCTCGATCTTCAAGCCAGCCAAGCACAGAACCAGTTCTATAATGACCTAGAAGAGTGGCTTTCTGGTATTACTCGTCTTGGAACCGGCGCCGGCCTAGGCGATGGCGAACAGTCAGTTCCCGCGTACGTTCAAGCCCTACTTGAACAGACGGCCGAAAGTCTGGCAAACCTACAAACCACGCTCTCACGCAGCGAAGACGACAGGCGGACTACGACCTCTAGCATTCTCCAATTGACAGAACGATTGGCGACCCTTGGTGACCAAATGCAAAGGACGGACGGCAGCGTTGATGAGGCGACGCGCGGCCACATCCGTAACCTCGATGTTCATTTGGTGCGTTTACTCGAAGAAACTGTAAACGGCCGAAATCAAATGGTTTCGGAACTGCGGAATGAAATCAAATTACTGGCGCGGACAGTGGCCGCCACAGCTAATCTACCCACGAAAGTGGCTCGTGAGGAGCTCCTTCGAACTGACTCGATCAAATGATGTTGCTTAAGTAAGTCGACACAACCAAGCTCCACCTTCTGCTCATGCTCACTCGCAAAAGCCGCTCTAGGCAAGGTCCAGACATTTGGCCTGGTTTTGTAGATGCCATCTCTACACTGCTTTTGGTTTTGATTTTTCTATTGGTAGTTTTCATCCTATCCGAGTTTTTTCTATCACGCGCTCTGTCCGGCCGCGACGAAGCTTTAAGTCGTTTAAATCAGCAGGTCTTTGAGCTAGCTGATTTGCTGGCACTCGAAGAGTTAACAAATGAAGAACTCCGCGCAAATATCGCGGATCTGGGGTTGCAGCTTCAGACTTCAACGAAGGATCGCGAAGAACTTAATAGACAATTGTTTTTGGCCCTTGAACAACAAGACAATCTCGGAGGAGATATTGCCTCCCTGCAACGTCTCAATGAAGTAAGCGATGCAGAGCGCAAGGATTTAGACCTCCGATTGGCAGCAGCGTTAGCGGCACTTAAAGCGGAAGAGGCTGCACTTCTTGCGTCCCGCGACGAAACGGCCACCAGTCGGTCTGCGCTAGTCGAACAGACAAAGCTGTCCACAGTCGCGCAACGTCAGGTCACACTATTAAATCAACAAATAGCGGCTCTCCGCATCCAATTAAATTCCATCCAGGCTGCACTCGATGCAACAGAAGCAGACGTAACTAAGAAAAACGTCCAGATCGTTGATCTAGGTCGACGACTCAACGTCGCGCTCGCCCAAAAGGTTGGCGAATTGTCTCGATACCGTTCTGAATTTTTTGGCCGACTCCGTGCGTCTCTCTCTAGACGGAGTGCCGTTAGTATAGAGGGCGATCGATTCGTGATACAATCGGGTGTTTTGTTCGGAAGCGCCTCAGCGCGCCTTGACCCTGCTGGAGAAGCACAACTAAACGACTTGGCGCAACTCTTACTCGATATATCAGCAGATATTCCTAAGGATATTCGATGGGTGTTGCGTATTGATGGTCACACCGATACGCGTCCCATTAACACCCCACAATTTCCCTCTAATTGGGAGCTGTCGGTTGCCCGCGCAATTTCCGTAGTACGCTATTTGGTCGACCGAGGCGTATCTCCACACCGATTAATGGCGGCGGGATTTGGTGAGTTCCAGCCTCTAGTCGACCGAGACAGCGACGATGCTTATAAATCTAATCGCCGCATAGAACTTAAATTGACAGAACGTTGAATTAATGACCAACACCCAGGAAACAGCCAACGAAACAGGCGAGCGCCAGAAATTTCGTTGGAGGCAACACAAAAACAAGCTTAGGATTGTGCTTTGGCTAACAATGTCTGCAGTTCTAGCCTATTGGGCGTATTCATTAGCATACGACAGATTTAGCCAATTGAACCATGAACTTCAGTCCAAATTGGACCAGGTTCAAACGAAAAATAACACCCTGCGCGCCGATGCAGCCAAAGCTGAAGCCCGCGCTAATATCCTTCAGCAAAAATATGCAGCGGACGCACCATATGGTGCGACGAGACAAATCATGGCTTTGGTAAAAGAACGGTTAGAAAGTGGGGTTAGCCCAGACCGGGTCGCTTTTCTGGTGGCGATGGCCGAAAATGATACTGAGTGCGAGTACAACACTGACACGCGGAGATTTCTTGTACAAACCTCTCTCACTACTGGCGCCAACTCTGCGATAAGCTTCTCCAATGATACGATCACGGTTACTGGTTGGGGACTCCCATCCAGAGATGTAAACGATAATTTACAATCTTGGTTTGACGCTGCACAAAAAATCAAAATACTGTTTACGCTAATAGGCGGGAAGGAATACCGAGCAGATGGAAAGCTGCCATTGCATCATACAATGGTGACCGGCAACATCGAGCACCGATTCACAATTAAAACAAGCGAGGCTAAGGGCTTCGTTGTAGTAACCGAACAACGCTGTCGCTTTCCGTAGTTGTCCGTACAATACACTGGCCCGAAGAAGGCTTTGAGTACCGTAAAATTATTTTTCGTTTCTTTTAAGCAGGGCAGGCCGTAAAGGAGATAGTTTCTCAGGGCATACACCGTTCTTAGCAAGATCCTCAGGCCAAGATTGCTTCGTTGCAAGCGCTGTCGCCGCGTGCGCCATCGCGGGCGAGGTCATAATCCCGTAACCTCCCTGACCGACCAACCAAAAAAACCCTTCGTGACCCGGATCAAATCCTACTACAGGTGTGCGGTCGGCAACAAAACTTCTCAACCCCGCCCATTTGTGATCGATCCGTCCAATCACCATGTTAGTTGCGAGTTCAACACGTTCAACGGTAACCGCAATATCGAGTTCGTCTGGCTGAACGTCGCATGGCGGTGAGGGCGTTTCGTCGGCTGGGCTCGCCAAAATTTTGCCGGCTTCTGGCTTAAAATAAAATTTCTCCTCCACGTCAATGACCATTGGAGCTTTGTCTAAATTCACCCCGGCAGGACCGGCAAATATGATTACAGTGCGCCGCATCGGATTCAGCCCAACTGGATCAACCCCAGCTAGAGATGCTATTTCATCGGCCCAGGCGCCTGCAGCGTTAATCAAGATTGGCGCTTCGTAGACTCCGGCTGGTGTCCCAACATTCCAGACACCCCCGACATACTCAATGGACCGTGCTTCTGCATCGCAAACCAATGTGCCACCATGCGCGGTCATTTGTCGCAAATATCCACCATGGATCTGGTCTACATCCATGTACAAACCAGGCTCGTAATGCGCTAGTGAAACGTAATCCCGCCGCAACGTTGGAAACAGCTGCACTGCGTCGTCAATGCCGATCTCGGCAATGTCGTCGCTAACGGCGCGAGCCCCTGCCAGGTTTTTCTCGTATTCACTAAATTGATCGGCTCTGGCTATTGTGAGGATCCCGCGCGGAGACATCAGCGGGTGATTGGTAAAACCATCTGGAGGGTTTGAAAAAAATTGACGTGAGGCAGCAGTTAGAGAACGGATAACCTGATTTCCGTAATTGACAGTAAAAAAGGCCGCCGAGCGCCCAGTGGTGTGATAACCGGGCCTTTCTTCGCGCTCTAAAAGCACTACCCGGCCAAATTCACTTAGGCGAGAGGCAATCGATGCACCTGCGATTCCGGCACCGATTACTAGAAAGTCAGTTATCATATAATCGATCTGAACATGATAAAATTTTACTCAAACCGACCTACCTCACTGCACGTCAATCACAACGACGGACTGCAAACTTATACGGCACATTCCCTCTAGCGCGAACCTCTTCTTTCTTAAATAGTGTTCACAGGCTGTAAGTTCGATTCTTAACTTATTTAAGTACATTTGGCAGGAAAGGGTCAATGTGCCAGGCAACACTTCGTAAGATTTTGCCCAGTAGCCGTACAATGTGAAATGAAACTCGCTAGCTGCTGATCTCGCTTGAACGTCACGGAATAAAGTAGAGTTACAGAGAAAACCCTAAGAACCCTAATAGGATTCCAAAGTAAAGTAACTATGCTCTAAAACATTTTAACTTTCGCTCTGGATAATACGTAACGTGACAACCCTCCTATACACTCACCCAGCTTGCTTACATCATGACACTGGCCGCGGTCATCCCGAACAGCCTGAACGACTTAGTGCGGTGTTGGATGCTCTGGGAACATCATTATTTTCGGCGCTAGATCGTCGCGAGGCGCCTCGCGCAACATTGGATCAACTAACCCGGGTTCACGATCGAGGCTACGCCGAACGAGTCCTTTCCGATGTACCTCCCTCAGGTCGCATATGGCTCGATCCAGACACCGTAATTTCTTCGGGTTCAGGAGAAGCTGCACTTCGCGCCGCCGGCGCTGTTTGTGCCGCCGTCGACGATGTACTGCAGGGCGTCACTGACCGCGCTTTTTGCGCTGTCCGACCGCCCGGACATCATGCTGAGCCGAGCCGAGCAATGGGGTTTTGCCTCTTCAACAATATAGCAATCGGAGCTGCACATGCTCAAACTGAGTATGGTATTGAGCGGCTTGCAATAGTCGATTTCGACGTTCATCATGGCAATGGCACTCAGACCATTTTCTCTCATGAGCCCAAAATACTCCTCGTAAGCAGCCAACAAATACCGCTTTATCCAGGTACAGGAGCAGCTTCTGAGACCGGTGTCGGAAATATCGTAAATATGCCGCTAACACCAGGCTCTGGAGGGAAAGAGTTTAAAGCCCAGTGGCGAGCACATGGTTTGACCCGGATGGCTGCGTTTAAACCGAATTTGATTCTCATATCGGCTGGTTTCGACGGCCATCGTGACGACCCTCTGTCACAACTCGAGCTGTTAACAGCCGATTACGCCTGGCTAACAAATGAAATTGTTAAAATTTCAGAACTGACAGCAGCCGGCCGAATCATATCTTCGCTTGAAGGAGGCTATAATCTCGTGGCGCTAGCTGACGCATGCGCCGCGCATGTCGAGGCGTTAATGTAACAGCAAAAAACTAAGCTTGTAACGCAGTGGTTCGTCCCACTAGCATGATAGTGAAACTTAAGACCTTAAGACACTGAGGCAATACCCTCCAGCCACTTACGGTGATGGCAAGAATCGAAGCAAATCCGGCCTTTTGCCGTTAGCAGCAATGTCAGCGACTTCATGCCACCCGCACAATCAACGACGCACAATGCTGTAATACAGCTCGTGCGTGTTCAACTACCAGCGATCTGCCAGGTTCCATCTGCCTGGCGGCACGCTGTGCCATATGCGTCCTGAGTTTGTCCACCTACCGTGATCGTCTGTTGAAATTCCCGGCAATATTGCCCGGAGTCCGTCTGATAGGTCTGGATTGGTGTATAGGTGCCGGAATTACCAGAATCCGGATTTGCCCAACTGGTCGTGGTTCCAGTGGGAGTGGTATCAATGGACTCATTATAAGCTTGAGCGGCATAAAGTTGATCGGCCTTGTCTAGAGATTGACCAATTTCGCTACCAACCAGGGCACCAAGCAACACCCCAGCTCCGACCGCTATCAATTGACCAGTGCCATCACCAACTTGGGCACCCGTTATTCCGCCAACAGCCGCTCCTATCGCAGCGCCCAACCCTTCCTTCGGCCCGATATCTCTCGTGCACGCGGAAAGCAGCGTGGCCAGAGTTACAATCATTAAAGTAATCGACTTCATATTATTGCCCTTAATCCTGAAGGTTTTGTCAGTTCTAAAAGAGATGCACCTTCCTCAAAGCCGATAGCATCCTATAATTGGCGATTACTATAAGCATGCAATATGTCAAAAATAAGGACCACTGGCTAAAGGGTGTGATGGCGATTCGGGAATTAGATGATCCGCTGGTTTTGTTTCACGACTGGCTTCGCGAGGCTAAAGACAAGGAGGAGAACGACCCAACTGCCGCATGCCTGGCCACAGCCAGCGCTGACGCCGTTCCCTCAGCGCGCATGGTATTACTTAAGGATGCCAATTCGGACGGATTTGTGTTCTATACAAACCTAGAAAGCCGCAAAGGAGAGGACTTACTCAGGAACCCGCAGGCGGCGCTGTGTTTTCACTGGAAGTCACTGCGCCGGCAGGTGCGCATAGAAGGAAATGTGGCCTTAGTGTCGGCGATCGAAGGGGACGAATATTTTGCTACCCGACCACGGTCGGCGCAAATCGGCGCCTGGGCTAGTTCTCAATCAAAACCGCTCCAAACGCGATTTCACCTAGAAAAGCGGGTAGTTGAGTATACCGCCAAGTTTGGCTTAAGCGCCATTCCGCGACCTGAACACTGGTCAGGTTATCGAGTCGCTCCGAAGCGAATAGAATTTTGGCGGCATGGTAATTTCCGCCTTCACGATCGACTACTGTATGAACGTAATGACACCGGTTGGCGTCGCGAATGGCTTTTCCCCTAAGCTGAGCCCTAAAATGAAGCCTTCTGAAAACAGTCCTGCCCCGCAACACATAAAAACGAAATCCTTGCCGCCAGAAATAACCGGCAAGCTTATGCGGTTCGCAACCTATGCCTCGGTCTTTGTGGCTTCTACACTAGTCATCATAAAATTTGGTGCTTGGTTGTTTAGCGATTCGGTCGCAGTGCTGTCATCTCTAATTGATTCCGCACTCGACGTCGTTGCTTCTTTAGTTACTCTTTTCGCCGTCCACCATGCTCTAGCCCCAGCTGACCGGGAACATCGGTTTGGCCATGGAAAAGCAGAGTCAATTGCGGCGTTGGGACAGGCAGCCTTTATCACAGGCTCTGCAATTTTCCTATTATTCGAATCAGGCAATCGGTTAATACGCCCGCAACCAGTCGATTATGGTGATCTAGCGATCACAGTCATGGCTATCTCCGTAGTGTTGACCTTCGCCCTCGTTCGGCTCCAGTTGTACGTTGTCCACCGCACGGGATCGCTCGCCATCGGCGCCGATTCCATTCACTACAAGGCCGATCTTCTAGTCAACGCCGGCATCATTGCATCGCTAGTTTTATCCACACGCTTCGGCATACCGGTAGCAGATCCGCTAATTGCGGTCGCGGTAGCCGGTTATATTCTTTACAGCGCCTGGCATATTGGACGTGAAGCACTGGATTCCTTAATGGACCACGAACTGTCCGAACAAGATCGTAACCGGATAGGCGCCATCGTCGCAGCGCACTCTGCAGTAAAAGGGTTGCATGACCTCCGAACCCGGATGGCTGGCACGAAACCTTTCATTCAGCTGCACTTGGAACTTCCTGGTGACATGACGCTACATGATGCACACATCATTTCAGATCAGGTTGAGGCCGACCTTCTCACTGAGTTTCCCGACGCTGAAGTAATCATCCATCAAGATCCAGAAGGCATTAACGAAAAGATCGATATTTTTGAAGACTAGTGAGCGTCCCAACCAACCCGTCTACTGAACCACATAATGGTTCTTTGTTCCACCACACCGTCTGTGTTCCTAAACCCAACCGATACCCGCGGCAGTTTAGGAACCTGTTCTACGAACTGAACTTAAAGCCTGCGGGGTATCAATATCGATTAAGATGCCACCATCTCCAATTTCTACTTCGCACACCAGCTCGCCATATTCCCCAATCAAATGACGCGCACCGACATCCCCAGACACCGACGCGATTTCCGAGAAAAACCGCGCGCCCCAAATTACTGGATTCCCGCGCTTCCCATTACTGGTTGGCACACAAATCGCACGGCCCTCGACCGGATCAAAAGCGGCCACCAGCTTATTCACGTGCGCGGCGGCAACATGAGGCATATCTCCCAAACACACCAGCGCACCATCAGCCTCCTCGGGCAGCGCGCCAATCCCCGCCCGTAGGCTGCTACTCAAACCATCAGCGTAGTTCGAATTATGTACAAAAATAACATCGCAGCCGTCCAACTCGGCGCGAACTTGGTCCGCTTCATGCCCTGTGACCACTATCAATGGCCCTACCTTCGAGGCCTGAATGGTTTCCGCCACACGGCGAATCATGGATATGCCACCGATCTCCGCAAGCAGCTTATTGACCGACCCCATGCGACGCGACTGGCCAGCGGCAAGCAGTATCGCAGGTATGGCGGGCTCGCGCCTGACCCCTTTCTCAACTAAGCCCGAATCATGGCGCGGTTGCGGACGAGAAGAAATCTCTTTCAAAAGCCCGCCGGCACCCATCAACATAATGTCCTTAGATGTGACCTCAAGATTTGCTGCCAGTCTTTCTAATACCCAGTCAAAACCATTCAATTTGGGAGAACGCGCGCAACCAGGGAGACCAAGCACCGGCGTCCACCTAGCCCCCCCACCGAGATGGCCAAGAAGCAGAAGATTTCCTGGGTCAACCGGCATTCCGAAATGATCAATGGTTCCACCCGCTGATTCGAGACCAAGTGGTACAACATCTCGGCGATCAACAATCGCCGACGCACCGCTGATCAGAATAATTTTACTCCCTCTTGCATGCAGTCTCTCGATGGCCGCACCAATTGCAGTCTCATCGTGATCCACCACCTCGCTCGCTATCAACGTCGACCCAACTGTTTCCACACGCGCACGCACCGTCTTAATTGTGTTTTGAAGTACTGACTGCTTGGTGCCTGGTAAGCGGGTCAGAATCAAGCCCACCTGCTTAGCCGTGAACGGGGCAATATTAATAAGTGGAGCCGGGTGTAGCGCGACTTCTGTGGCCGCTTCAACCACTCGCCCTGGCACGGAAAACGGTATTACTTTCACCGTCGCCACCATCTGCTTAGGCATCACCACATCACAGTGAGCAAGCGTTGCAATCGTCAACGATTCATCAAGAAGATTGATTTGGTCGATACGCCCGCGGTCAACCACCACTAGACCCCGCGCTTCAGCATATAGGTTGCAACGGCCAGTGAAGGCAGTGTTGAAACTGACGCCCTCACCCCTAGCCGCCCCCGCGACCTGTGTTGCCGCCGCATCTTCTGAAATGTCACCC
Organism: Alphaproteobacteria bacterium MarineAlpha9_Bin6; assembly: GCA_002937585.1. Classification (GTDB taxonomy): domain Bacteria; phylum Pseudomonadota; class Alphaproteobacteria; order UBA7887; family UBA7887. The sequence continues at coordinate 60,295 of PTKE01000006.1, forward strand.
GCGTCGAGTCGGGCCGCAACCACCTTTTCGATCCCAGCGACTCGCAGCGCTACAGTGTCTTCTTGAGACAACAAGCGACCCTTTTTAAAAGCGCCTTGCGAGGTTCGGAGGCTATGCGCTAGTAGCGCACCCTCGGCCTCGGCCAGAGGCATCCGCATAAATTTCATACTGTTGGCCCTTGCGATAATGCAAGCTTTGCAGCCATATGACGCGTCTGGGTAATCTCCGCAAGAATCGCCACAGCGATCTCTGCCGGAGATTCCGCACCAATATGCAAACCAACCGGTCCGTGTATGCGGTCACACGCTGTTTTATCAAAGCCAAGCCGCTCAAGGCGATTGAGGCGAGCACGATGAGTCTTCTTGCTACCTAGCGAGCCAATATAAAAGGCGTCAGAGGAGAGTGCGACTTGGAGTGCAGCGTCGTCAAGCTTGGGGTCATGGGTCAAAGTAACGACCGCGGTTCGCCCATCAGGCCTAATACGGCGGAGTGCTTCGTCGGGCCACTCATTGGAAATATCGACACCGGGGAATCTTTCTTCCGTAGCAAATGCGCCACGTGGATCAATTACCGTTACCCGGTAGCCAGTGCGCGCAGCCATTGGCGAGAGAGCCTGCGCGATGTGAACCGCACCAACCACAACCATTCGGAGTGGCGGGTTATGAACCTGTATGAACAGGGTTGCACCTTCGCAATCAACAACTTGGCTTCGGTCTTCAACAATCGCTGTACGAGCCAACAGGGCAATTACTTCTGGCCCCCCGCCGTCTGACGACTCGTCGATCAGCCATTGTCCACCATCGTCTAATAGCGTTGCGAGCGCGACTGGTCGACCTTCGGTACGACCTAAATTCAATGCTTTCAACAACTCACTTTTCATCGCTTAATCTATGCGCTCAACGTAGACCTGCACCTTACCACCACAGGCAAGACCAACTTCCCAGGCCTGTTCATTAGTTACGCCAAAATCGAGCGTTCGGGATTTCCCGTCTGTAATTGCCTCGCGCGCCTCGAGCACTACTGCGCCTTCGATGCAACCACCTGAAACCGATCCCAGCATGGCACCTTGATCATCAACAACGAGTTGACTTCCAACTGGCCGTGGGCTTGAACCCCAGGTGCTAACCACAGTCGCCAGCGCAACCCCGCGCCCTTCTGCACGCCAAGCTGCGGCTACAGCGAGCACATCCTCTAGGTCAGTGGCCATGGCTTAATCCTCCTTGGGGCCCCTCAATCAGCCGGCGAAATGCTGGACCATCCGTTGCCAGTGCTTCGGCGAGCGCTGCAATACTCTCCAGGTTGTGCACTGGGCGAAAATCATCAACATGCGGCAACATCGCTCGCACTCCAAGAGACTTTGCTTCAAAACCAGCATAACGCAAAAGCGGATTGAGCCAAATTAGGCGTCGGCAAGATTTGTGTAAACGCTCCATTTCTCTTTCTAGTCTGTTGCCTGCATCACGGTCGAGGCCATCGCTAATCAAGATGGTCACGGCACCCCGGCCAAGCAC